>JBDIAD010000058.1:0-7575 GCA_039812205.1 Leucobacter sp. | reverse complement strand
GAGCGGTCCACCGTGCGCGCGGCTCCGCCGAAGACCCCGACGACGAAGCCCGCACCCCAGCTCAGATGCATGGTGACCAGGGAGATCGCGCCGAGGAGTCGGGAACGCGGTCCGCGACCGCCGGGCAGGCGCGTCGCCGCGAGCACGATGCCGAGCGCGTACGCGAGCGGCGCGAGATGCGCGAGCGACCACGGCAGCCACGGCGCCGCGCCGATGATCTGCAGCACGCACAGTACGAGGCACGCGACGAGGCCGCACACCAGCGCGCCCGGAACGTAGAAGCGCCAGGGCGTCTGCCCGGGATGGCGCTTCGTGATCACCGCGCGCCACGCGCCGGTCGCGAAGAACTGCCTCGCGAGATCGCGGAAGCTCGCACGGGGCCGATACGTCACGCCGAGCGCGGGCTCGAACCAGATGAGGCCGCCGGCCTCGCGGATCCGCAGATTCAGCTCCCAGTCCTCGCCGCGCCGGATCGCCGGATCGAAGCCGCCCGCGATCTCGATCGCCTCGCGACGGAACACCCCGAGGTACGCGCTCTCGGCCGGCCCGGGTTCGCCGTCCCCGTGATACGCGCCGCCGCCGAGCCCGAAGGGGCTGTTGTACGCCGAGGCGATCGCCGCCTGCACCGCCGTCGAACCCGCGGCGCGCATGACCCCGCCGACATTCGCCGCATTCCGTTCGCGCAGGGTCGCTACCGCGCGCGCGGTGTAGTCGGGGGTGAGGTCGCTGTGCGCGTCGACGCGCACGATGACCGGGTGCCTGCTCGCGGCGATCGCGAGATTCAGGCCGATGGGGATGTCGCGCTCGGGGTTCGGGATGAGCACGATCCGCCGATCCGCGTCCGAGAGCCGCCGGGCGATGGAATCCGTCGCATCGGTGGACGGGCCGAGGGCGAGGATCAGCTCCTTCTCGCCGTCGTAGCGCTGCGCGAGCACGGCCCGAACGGCATCCTCCAGGTACTGCTCCTCGTTGAGCACCGGCATGACGTAGCTCACACCGGGCAGGTCGGGCAGGGGGGCGAGATCCACCGTTCGAGTCTCCCACGGGGAGCGCGTCTAGGCTAATGGGATGCAGATCGTGAAAGACCTGAAGCGTGCGGGAGCGCTCGCGAAGCGCGTAGTGAAGGGCCGCAGGAGTGCCGCGCGGCTGCGTGAGCTGCTCGCGGCTCGCGGCCCGCTTCCGAAGCAGCACTACCGTGTGGGCGTGTACTTCGCGGACGGGCCGATCAACCTCTACCAGATGCGCCAATGGTACGCGCCGCTGCGCGAGCTGTCGAAGAAGCACCCGGTGCTGGTGTTCGCGCGCGGAGCCTCCGGCGCCCTCGCGCTCATGCAGGAGAGCGGGCTGGACGTGGCCTATGCGCGCAAGATCGGCGAGATCGAGCAGACACTGCACGAGCAGCGGCTGGACGTCATGCTCTACGTGAACCAGAACACCCGCAACTTCCAGATGATGCGCTACGGCACGCTGTGGCACGTGTTCATCAGCCACGGCGAGAGCGACAAGGTCTATATGGTGAGCAACCAGAACAAGGCCTACGACTACTCGTTCATCGCGGGCGATGCGGCCCGCGAGCGCCTCGGCCGCACCCTCTGGGACTACGATCTCGACAGCCGCACCTTCGCGATCGGGCGCCCGCAGGCGGATCATCTCGGCGGCACCCCGCCGTACACGCCCGATCACCGGACCGTGGTGCTCTACGCGCCGACCTGGGAGGGCGACCGCCCCTCGATGACGTACGGATCCGTGATCACGCACGGGGAGGCGCTCGTGAGGCGTCTGCTCGCGTCCCCGAAGCATCGCGTGATCTACCGGCCGCATCCGCGCAGCGGGGTGATGGATCGCGAATACGGGGCGGCGAATCAGCGCATCATCTCGATGATCGCGGAGGCGAACCGGCGAGACCCCGCGGCGCAGCATGTATTCGATCAGTCGGCCTCGATCGACTGGCAGCTGAGCCTGCCTGACATCGCGGTCTGCGACGTCTCGGCGATGATCTACGATCGGCTCGCGACGGGAAAGCCGCTCATGGTGACCCGTCCGACCGCGCCCGAGGCCACGATCGACGACGTCGGGTATCTCGGCGTCTGCGAGTGGCTGCTCGCGAACGATCTCGCGCGCGCCGAAGACGTGCTCGATCGCGTGATCCACGACCGCGAGGCGAGCGATCGGCTCGCCTACTGGTCGACGCGCTACTTCGGCGACACCACGCCCGGCGCCCCGACCGAGCGCTTCCACGCGGCGATTGAGACGCTGATGGATCGAGCCGAGCAGTGGCGCGAGCGCACGGCGGCGCGACAGGCGGAGTGAGCCGGGCGCCGCGAAACCCTCAGCGGCTCGTCAGGTGATCCGCGTTGTACCGATCGATCGTCTCCTCGATCGGGCCGTCGAACTGCAGCCGGCCGCGATCCAGGTAGAGGCCGCGAGTGCAGAAGCGGCGCAGGTCGCGCTCGCTGTGCGACACGAGGAAGAGCGTCTTCCCTTCCGCGAGAAGGGCGTCGATGCGGTCGTAGCACTTGCCCCGAAATTCCTTGTCGCCGACGGCGAGCACCTCGTCCACGAGAAGCACCGGCTCGTTCAGCTGCGAGACCACCGAGAACGCGACGCGAACCTTCATACCGCTCGAGAGATGCTTGAAGGGGGTGTCCAGCATCTCGGCTGCCTCGGCGAATTCGACGATGGCGTCGAAGCGCTCGGCGATCTGCCGCTTCGTGAGACCGTGCATGCCGGCAGTGAGATGGATGTTGTCGCGCACCGTGAGATCCGCCGCGAATCCGCCGGTCAGCTCGATCAACGGGGCCACTCCGCCGGCGACCTCGGCACGTCCCTCGTCGGGCAGCAGTACGCCGGCGACCAGCTTCAACAGGGTCGACTTGCCCTGCCCGTTCCGCCCGACGACCCCGATCGCCTCGCCCGGCTGCACCGTGAACGAGACGCCGCGCAGCGCCCAGAACTCGCCCGCGCGCTTGCGGCGCTTGCGGCTCGAGAAGAGGTCTTTGAAGCTCCGTCGCGCGCCTTTGTTGCGCCTGAACCGCACACCGAGATCGGTCGCGGTGATGATGGGCATCGACTGGGCGGTCATCACAGCTCCTTCAGCACGCTGCGGACAGAGCGACGGAACACCCAGATCCCCAGCAGCAGGATGAGGGTCGAGAGCAGCGCGGAGACGCCGACCAGCTGCCAGTTCAACTGATCGGGGAAGAAGCCCGCGCGGAAGATCGCGAAGATGCCCGAGAGAGGGTTCGCCCAGGCGAGCGGGGCGACGGCCGCGGGCAGATCGCTCGCGCCGTAGATGATCGGGCTCGCGTAGAAGAGCACCCGCATCACGAGGCGCGTGGCGCGATCGAGGTCTCGGAAGAACACGACGAGGGGGGCGATGATCAGCCCGGCCCCGAGCGACAGCATCGCCAGCAGCAGGATCCCGATGGGGTAGAGCGCCAGGCCGGGCCCGACCTGCGCACCGGTCGCGACGACGAAGATCGCGAGTACCGGGAGGCTCAGCAGGAACTCGATGCCCTTCGAGCAGATGATTCGAGCGACCCAGATCCAACGGGGGAGGGCGACCGAGCGCACGAGCCGCACATCGCGCAGGAATGCGCGAGTGGAATCCGTGACCGAACCGTTGAACCACATCCACGGGAGCATCGCGCACAGCAGGAAGACGATGTACGGAGCCTCGCCCAGGCTGCGCTCGAGCAGCTGCGTGAAGATGAACCAGTAGATGAGGCTCATCAGCAGCGGGTCGAGGATCGACCACAGGTAGCCCAGGAGCGACGTGGAATAGCGGAGTTTCAGATCTCTGACGGTCAGCAAACGCAGCGAACGCAGAGCGATCGCCCGTTGGTCGGCGCGTACAGTCACCCCCCTATTGTGCCTGTTCCGCTTCCGAGATGGTGCGCCCGCGCGGGCGGGGCGCACAGGCGCATTCTCTCGGTCTGCCTTTGCTAGGTTAGAGGGGTGTCACCCTCCAGCTCGCCCCAGACCGGGCGCATCGAACCGCCGGTTCCCTCGGTGGTGCGAGCTCGCGAGCGCGGAGAAGCGGCCAAGCATCGTCCGCTGGTGCTGCGCACCCAGGCACTCACGAAGACCTACGGCAAGCTGATCGCGGCGGATCGCATCAACATAGATGTGCACGCGGGGTCGTTCACCGGCGTCGTCGGGCCGAACGGCGCGGGGAAGACGACGCTCCTGTCGATGATCTCGGGTCTGAACAAGCCGACATCCGGGCGGGTCACCGTCGCAGAGGTGGATGTCTGGCGCGCGGGCCCCGAGGCGAAGCGGCTCCTGGGAGTGCTGCCGGATCGCCTGCGCCTCTTCGACAGGCTCACCGGTGCGCAGCTGCTGTACTACGTCGGCGTGCTGCACGGTGTCGCGCGCACCGCGGTCGCGGAGCGCGCGGGAGAGCTCGCCGAAGCCTTCGGGCTCGATTCCGCGCTCGATCGCCCCGTGAGCGACTATTCGGCGGGCATGCAGAAGAAGATCGGCCTGGCCTGCGCCATGATCCACGCCCCTCAGCTCCTGGTGCTCGACGAGCCCTTCGAAGCGGTCGACCCGGTCTCCGCGTCGAATCTCGCCGAGATCCTCGAGCAGTTCGTCGCCGGGGGCGGCAGCGTGGTGATGTCGAGCCACAGCCTCGACCTGATTCAGCGCGTCTGCGACCACGTCGCGGTGATCAGCGACGGGGTGATCGTCGCGCAGGGCCTCGTCGACGATGTTCGCGACGGCATGAGCCTCGAAGAACGCTTCACGCACCTCACCGAGAGCGAAGATGCCGGGAAGGGGCTGGAGTGGTTGCACAGCTCCTCGGACTCCGCCTAGCGCAGCTGGGATCAGCCTTCCGCGGTTCGTTCCTGCGAGTCGCCGGGAACGCGCTCGGGGGTATCATCGCGCTGATCGCCGCGGCCGCGCTCGCCTGGTTGCCCGGCTGGATCGCTCCTTCCCTCGACGCGCGGAACGCGATCGACACGGTGGTGTGCGCATGCGTGCTCGCGGCGGCGACGATCGTTCCGGTGTTCGTGAACCGGCGCCATCTCGAACCGCGCCAATTCGCAACGGCGCCCGCCCGCCCGGCGGCGATCGGCGCGGGTCTGCTGCTGAGCACGCTGCTGAGCTGGCCGATGCTGATCCTCGAGGTGTGGATCGTTGCGCTCATCGTGATGCGGCCCGAGTGGCGAGGGACGCCGTGGGCGCTGGTCGGGTTCGTCGTCGCCGTGATGCTGGTCGCGATCCTCGGAGCCCGTGTGGCCTCCGCCTGCGGGCGACTCATCACCACCGCGAGACTGGGGTTGCTGCTGCGCGCCATTGGCACGATTCTGCTGCTCGCGATGCTGCCGATCACCGTGTTCGCGATCGCCGAGACAGTGCGCGATCCCGGGGGCGCGCAGACCGTGGAGGCGGCCTCGGCGCTGGGATGGACCCCGTTCGGCGCGCCGGCGGCCGCGATGATCTCCGCCGTCCAGGGAGATCTCGCCTCCACGCTCGGCTTCCTCAGCATCGCGCTCGCGTGGGTGCTGGTGCTGCTGGTCGTGTGGTTCGGTCTCGTCATGGTGTCGCTCACGCGTATCGCGCAGCCGCTCGAACCGCTGCTCGCGAGCCGCAGCATGGGGTGGTTCGACGTCTTCTCGAGCGATCCGATCGCAGTGATCGGCGCTCGAGCCCTCACGTACTGGCGCCGGGACCCCCGCTACCGGGTGGCACTCGCCGCCGCGCCGATCGGGGCGGCGCTGATCGTCGTCGCGCTCAGCATCGCGGGCGTCGCCGTCGAGCACGTCGCGTTGATCCCGCTGCCGCTGCTCATGCTGCTGCTGGGCTGGTCGCTGCACAACGACATCGCCACCGACTCGACCGCGATCTGGCTGCACGTCGTGAGCGGCACGCGAGGATTCCAGGATCGCCTCGGAAGATTCATGCCGGCCCTGTTCATCGGGATCCCTCTCGCGCTCGTGGGTTCGAGCGTGACGGCCACGGTGCTGGGGGACTGGCGAGCCCTGCCGGCGCTGATCGGAATGAACGTCGCCGTGCTGCTGGTGGCGTGCGGCGTGTCGAGCATTTCGTCGGCGGTGCTGCCCTATCCGACGACGCGTCCGAACGACTCGCCGTTCATGCAGCCCGCGGTGTCGGGATCGGGCGGAGGCACCGCGCAGACGCTCTCCATGCTGGTCACCCTCGCGCTGTCGGTCTTCCCGGTCTGGTTGGGGGTTCGCGCCGTGCTCGAGCCCACGCTCGGAGCCGAGATCATCGCCCTGGTGGCGTGCCTGGGCTACGGTGCTGTGGTGAGCGCGATCGGCGTGCTGATCGGGGGCGCGGTCTTCGATCGGGCCGGTCCCGTGTACATCGCGCTCACGCAGACCTTCGATTGATCCCTGCCCGATCCGCGTCCTCTCGGCCCCCGTCTGCCCTCGCAGCCGATCGATTCCCGCTGCCGTAGAATTGCGGCATGGGAATCTTCACGCGTGAGAAGTCGGATATCGGCGGCGGCACCGATGTGATGGATCGCGAGCTCGAGAAGCTCCTGAATCAGGAGCAGCTCGAGGATGGCGACCACGAGCGGTTCTCCCACTACGTGCCGAAGGACAAGATCCTCGAGTCGGCGGTGACCGGGAAGCCGGTGCGCGCGCTGTGCGGCAAGAAGTGGACGCCGTCGCGGGATCCGGAGAAGTTCCCGGTCTGCCCGGAGTGCAAGAAGGTCTACGAGCGGATGAAGAAGTAGCGGACGCGGTATTCGCGGCTGCGCCGCCCGCGGATATCGTGCCTAGCGGTATTCGGTGGGAATCGCGGGGTCTCCGCGGGTGAGGCTCATGGCGATCTGCGGGAGCTCGGTCACGACTCGCCGGTGACGCTCGCGGGCGGCCTCCATACCAGTCGATCCGGTGTGCTCGCGCTGCACTTCGCCGTTCGTGATGAGCGGGACGAGCACCTCGCGATTGGGCTCGGTGATCGCTCCGCCCTCCGGTTCGCCACCGGGGCCGTCTCCGGCGAACAGCACCTCCGCCTGCGCGACGCCGTGCTCGTCGAAGACGCGGCGCACGCTCTTCCTGCCGCCGATGGACACCTTGCCCGCGGAGAGTTTGGCGACGGGCACCCACTCGCCGTCGTCGCCCGTTCGCGCGACGAGCTTGTAGACCATACCCATGGAGGGCGATCCCGAACCGGTGACGACGGAGGTGCCGACTCCGAAGGAATCGACCGGTGACGCGGCGAGGCCGGCGACCGTGTACTCGTCGAGGTCGTTGGTGACGGTGATGCGCGTGCGCGTCGCGCCGAGCTCGTCGAGCAGTGCGCGCACCTGCGCGACGACGACGGGGAGGTCGCCGGAGTCGATCCGCACGGCGCCGAGCCCGGGCCCCGCGACCTCGATCGCGGTGCGCACGCCCTCTTCGATGCTGTACGTGTCGATGAGGAGCGTGGTGTCGGTGCCGAGTGCCGCGATCTGCGCGGCGAAGGCGTCGTGCTCGCTGTCGTGCAGCAGCGTGAAGGAGTGCGCGGCCGTTCCCATGGTCGGGATGCCGTAGGTGCGCCCGGCCTCGAGATTCGAGGTGGCGCCGAAGCCCGCGATGTATGCGGCGCGGGCGGCCG
>JBDIAD010000057.1:0-7689 GCA_039812205.1 Leucobacter sp. | reverse complement strand
CGGTTATGTCACCGTCTGGGTCGTGTGCGCGGTGACCGCCCTGGTCGCGGCCGTTCTGCTGCTGTTCGTGCCGAAGCAGGCCTTCACCGATCGCGCCGCGCACGCTGCCGCCGCGGAACCGGCGATCGGCTGAGCCGGGGCGGGTCGGAGGCTTCGGTCAGCGCTCCCCGCGCGACAGTTTCGACGGCCACCACGCCGCACGACCCACGTCGTGCACGAGGGCGGGGACGAGCAGCGAGCGCACCACGAACGTGTCCAGCAGCACGCCGAACGCGACGATGAACGCGATCTGCACCAGGAACAGGATCGGGATCACCGAGAGCGCCGCGAATGTGGCCGCCAGGACGAGACCGGCCGAGGTGATCACGCCGCCCGTGATCATGAGCCCGCGCAGAATCCCCTCACGCGTGCCGTGCTGCAGCGCCTCCTCGCGCACGCGCGTCATGAGGAAGATGTTGTAATCGATGCCGAGGGCGACGAGGAACACGAAGCCGTAGAGCGGAACGGCGGGGTCGGCCCCCGGGAAGTTGAAGACCCCGTTGAACATCAGCGCGGCGACCCCGAGCGCGGCTCCGAACGAGAGCACCGTCGTGAGAATCAGGAGCACCGGAGCCAGGATCGATCGCAGCAGCAGCATCAGGATGAGCATGATGACGACGAGGATCACCGGGATGATGAGATTTCGATCGTGGATCGAGGCCTGATCGGTGTCGACCGACGTGGCGGTCACTCCCCCGACCAGGGTTCCGGGCACCGCGTCCTCCAGTTCGGCGCGCAGCTCGCGCACCGTGTCGGCAGCCGCCTCCGAGTCGGGAGCATCCTTCAGCGTGCCCTGCAGGAGCACGCGCCCGTCGACGGTCGTCGGACTCGGAGCGGGAGCTCCTGGGGAGCCGACCGCCTGAACACCGGCTGCGGTGACGGGCGCCGAGCCGCTGGGCGAATCCGCCGAGACCACCGAGACACTCTCGATTCCGGGATGCTGGAGCAGGACCCCGGCGACCTCGTCGAGATCGCCCGAATCGGCGACGACCTGCACCGGGCTGCCCGAACCCCCGGGGAAGTGCTCGCCGAGCGCTCTTTGGCCATCACGCGCCTGCGAGGCCCCGAGCACCAGATCGGACTGCGGAACACCCGAGGCGTTCAGCTGGGTGGCGCCGATCGCGCAGAGCGCGAGCGCCGCGAAGGTCGCGATCCACACCCTTCTCGGATGGCGGCCGATCAGGCGCGCGACGCCCGCCCAGAAGCCTCGGGCCGGCATCCCGCCTTCGGCGGCCATCGCCTCGGGCTCGAACTTCGGGCGCTTCGGCCAGAACGCTGCGCGTCCGAACGCGTAGAGGATCGCGGGAAGCAGTGTGAGGGCCGAGAGCATCGCGAATATGATGCCGATCGAGGCCACGGGGCCGAGCGTGCTGTTCGATTTGAGATCGCTCAGCAGCAGGCACAGGAGGCCGGCGATCACCGTGCCGCCCGACGCGAGGATCGGCTCGATCGTGCCCTTCACCGCCTGCGTGATCGCGATCCACTTATCGGTTTGAACGCGCAATCGTTCACGGTACCGCGCGACGACGAGCAGCGAATAGTCCGTCGCCGCGCCGATCACGAGGATGAACAGGATGCCCTGGGTCTGACCGCTCAACAGCAGGATCCCCCATTTCGCGAGCCACCAGACGGTGAGCAGCGCGGCGCAGAGCGCGAAGAGGCTCGTCGCCAAGACGGCGATGGGAAGCAGTACCGAGCGGTAGACGAGCACCAGGATCAGGAACACCGCGATGAGCGCGACCATGAGCAGCAGGCCATCGATCCCGGAGAACCCGGCCACCAGATCGGCCGTGAAACCGGCAGGTCCGGTGACGTAGGCGGTGACGCCGTCGGGGAGCCCCTCCTGCAGCGCGGAGGCGACCGCTGCGACGGTGTGCGAGATCCCCTCGCCTGCATTCACCGGGACGAAGGCCTGCACTGCCCGTCCGTCCTCGGACGGGATCCCGGGCGACACCTCGCCGGTGATGCCGCCGATTTCGGGGAGCGCGGCGATGCGTGCGTCGATGTCGTCGATCTGATCGCTCGTGAGCCGCGCGTCTCCGACGAAGACGACCACCGCCGGTATCGCATCCGATCCGCTGAACTCTCCGAGCAGCGCCTGCACCTGCGTTGCGTCCGCTGATCCGGGAAGATAGCTCGTCCGGTCGTTCGACGACACTTCGCCGACCTTGCCGAAGTACGGCCCGCCGATGCCCGCGGCGGTGAGCCACGCGAGCATGAGGATCGCCGGGACGAGGATGCGCAACCAGCGCGGGACGCGGCTTCGGCGGGTCGACTCCGAGACGTCGACCGCGGCTCGCTCTTTCGAGACCGGGTCGGTACGAGCATGTTGCCGCGAGTGCATACGGCTATCCAATCAGTTCGATGGCGCAGCGCGCTCATCCCCGGGCGTATTCCGAGGTTCGCGAGGAGAGTCTGTCGCCTCGCGGCTCAATACAGCTGGAACTGTGCGGTCGAGCGGCTGTCCACGCCGGCCGCGGTGACCTTCAGGTGGTACGACGCTCCTCCGGCGACGACCTTCTCGCGGTCCATCTCGCAGGTCTCCGTACCGCTGCGCTCGCGGTTCCACGGGATCGGCTCCGTCATCTCCGCCTCTCCGGGCTTCAGCACGACGGAGCGGTGATCCGCATCCTTCTGGCAGTCGGTGGATCGCCAGATCTGATCGCTGCCGCTCGTGATCTCGAATTTCATCCCGGCCGTTCCGAGCTCGGCGACGCAGTCCGCCTTGCCGGTGTTCTCGATGCTGAGGCTCAGCATCGGCTCCTGATCGGGCCCGTACGACGACGCATCGGTGATCGGCAGCACCTGCAGCTGGGCCGTGGTGCACGCGGGGATCTGCTCGGGATCGCCCGACTTCTTCTCGTCTTTCTTGTCGCCCTGCTCGATCTGCACGAGGTCCTTCGGAACCTCGACGCTGTTGCGCTCGACCGTCTCCTCGGAGGCGCCCGGCCTGATCACGACGAGCACGATCGCGGCGATGAACGCCAGGATCCCGATGAGCACCGCGATGCGGCGGCGGACATAGACTCGCTTGCCTTTTTCGCCAACGGGCTCTTTCCATGACGACATATCGTCAGGATAGCCGCGTGCGCGGCGTTAGAGCCGTTTGAGCATGCGAGTGTTGCCCAGCGTGTTGGGCTTCACGCGGGCGAGGTCGAGGAACTCGGCGATGCCTTCGTCGTGCGAGCGCAGCAGCTCCGCATACACATCGGCCGCGACGAGCCGGGAGTTCTCCTCGACCGTCTCGAATCCGTGCCGGCCGAAGAAGTCGACCTCGAAGGTCAGGCAGAAGAGCTTGCTGAGCCCGAGCTCCCGGGCGCGCTCCATCAGCGCCTCGAGCAGCATGTGACCGATGCCGCGGCCGACGTACTCCTCCGAGACGCCGAGCGTGCGCACCTCTCCGAGATGCTCCCACATGACGTGGATCGCGCCGTACCCGATGACCCGATCGTCGGCATCCACTGCGACGAGGAACTGCGGCACCGCGCCGTAGAGCTCGACGAGGTCTTTGCCCAGCAGGATTCGTCGTTCGACGAGCGGCTCCATGAGCGAGACCATTGCCGATACGTCACGTGTGCGTGCGGGGCGGATCCGCACTCCCAGCGCTGCTGCTGAACTCATGGGGCGAGTCTAATGCTCGGGCGACGACCCTCGGTCGGCGCCGGCAGCACCCCAACGCGAGTGCGGGCCGCGGAGTCTGCACGACTCCGCGGCCCGCACTCGACCGAACGGCGGCTCTACTGGGTATCGGGGCGCGGCGCGCTCGATGCCACGGCCGCGGCCGCGCTCGCCGACGCGCTGGCGTGATCCTTCGATGCGCCCTCGCTCTTCAGAGTGAACTCGCCGTCGACGAAGTCCACCTTCACGAGCTCGCCGGCGAGCAGCTCGGCGTTCAGGATCTGCTCGGAGAGGCGATCCTCGACCTCGCGCTGCAGCGCACGACGCAGCGGGCGCGCGCCGAGCGTCGGGTCGTAACCGATCTCGATGAGGCGCTCCCGCGCCGCCTGCGACACCTCGATGTAGATGTCGCGATCCAGCAGGCGATCCGCGAGCCGCTTGATGAACAGGTTCACGATCTGCAGCAGCTCGGGCTTGGAGAGCTGCGGGAACACGATCGTGTCATCGACGCGGTTCAGGAACTCGGGCTTGAAGTGCTTCTTGAGCTCCTCGTTGACCTTGCCCTTCATGATCTCGTAGCCGATCGCGGTGTTGCCCTCGACCTGGAAGCCGACCGGCCCGCCGGCGATGCCCTTCGAACCGAGGTTCGTGGTCATGATGATGACCGTGTTCTTGAAGTCGACGACGCGACCCTGGCCGTCGGTGAGGCGGCCTTCCTCGAGGATCTGCAGCAGCGAGTTGAAGATGTCGGGGTGAGCCTTCTCGATCTCGTCGAAGAGCACGACCGAGAACGGCTTCCGGCGCACGCGCTCGGTGAGCTGGCCGCCCTCTTCGAAGCCGACGAACCCGGGAGGGGCGCCGAAGAGGCGCGACACCGTGTGCTTCTCGCCGTACTCGCTCATGTCGAGCGAGATGAGCGCGTCTTCGTCGTCGAACAGGAACTCGGCGAGCGCCTTCGCGAGCTCGGTCTTGCCGACGCCGGTGGGGCCGGCGAAGATGAACGAGCCCGAGGGGCGCTTGGGGTCCTTGAGACCCGCGCGCTGGCGGCGGATCGTGCGCGCGAGCGCCGAGATCGCCTCGTTCTGGCCGATGACCCGCTGATGCAGAGCCTCCTCCATGAACCGCAGTCGCGCGGTCTCCTCCTCGGTGAGCTTGTAGACCGGGATGCCCGTGGCCTGGGCGAGCACCTCGGCGATGAGCCCCTCATCGACCTCGGCGGTCGTCTCGACCTCGCCCTTGCGCCACTGCTTCTCGAGGCGCAGGCGTTCGGCGATGAGCTTCTTCTCCTCATCGCGCAGACTCGCAGCCTTCTCGAAGTCCTGATCCTCGATCGCCTGCTCCTTGTCGGCGCGCACGACCGCGATCTTCTCGTCGAACTCTCGCAGCTCGGGCGGGCTCGACAGGATCGACAGGCGCAGGCGGGCGCCGGCCTCATCGATCAGGTCGATGGCCTTGTCGGGCAGGAAGCGATCCTGAATGTAGCGGTCCGCGAGATTCACCGCGGCGACGATCGCCCCGTCGGTGATGCGCACTTTGTGGTGCGCCTCGTAACGGTCGCGCAGCCCCTTCAGAATATTGATGGCGTGCGGGATCGACGGCTCGTTCACCATCACCGACTGGAAGCGGCGCTCGAGAGCGGCGTCCTTCTCGAAGTGCTTGCGGAACTCGTCGAGCGTGGTCGCGCCGATCGTCTGCAGCTCGCCGCGGGCGAGCATCGGCTTCAGGATGTTGGCCGCATCGATGGCGCCCTCGGCCGCACCCGCGCCGACGAGGGTGTGGATCTCGTCGATGAAGATGATGATGTCGCCGCGATTGCGGATCTCCTTGGTGACCTTCTTCAGGCGCTCCTCGAAGTCGCCGCGGTAGCGGCTGCCGGCGATGAGCGACGACAGGTCGAGCATGTAGACCTGCTTGTCCTTCAGCGTCTCGGGCACCTCGCCCTTGACGATCGCCTGGGCGAGGCCCTCGACCACGGCCGTCTTGCCGACGCCCGGTTCGCCGATGAGCACCGGGTTGTTCTTGGTGCGGCGCGAGAGGATCTGCATGACGCGCTCGACCTCTTTCTCGCGACCGATCACCGGATCGAGCTTGCCCTCGCGCGCGGCCTGGGTGAGGTTGCGCCCGAACTGGTCGAGCACCTGCGAGCCCTTGGTCTCCGCACCAGTGCCCTCCGGGGCCCCGACCTGCACGGATTCCTTGCCGGCCTGGTAGCCGGAGAGCAGCTGGATCACGGTCTGACGCACGCGGTTGAGGTCGGCCCCGAGCTTCACGAGCACCTGGGCCGCGACACCCTCGCCCTCGCGGATGAGTCCGAGCAGGATGTGCTCCGTGCCGATGTAGTTGTGGCCGAGCTGCAGCGCTTCGCGCAGGGACAGCTCGAGCACCTTCTTGGCGCGCGGGGTGAACGGGATGTGACCGGCGGGGGGCTGCTGGCCGGTGCCGATGATGTCGGTCACCTGCTCGCGGACCGCGTCGAGAGAGATCTCCAGTTGCTCCAGTGCCTTCGCCGCGACACCCTCACCCTCGTGGATCAGCCCGAGCAGGATGTGCTCGGTGCCGATGTAGTTGTGATTGAGCAGCTTCGCCTCTTCTTGGGCGAGCACGACGACCCGGCGGGCGCGATCCGTGAATCTCTCGAACATCTGTAACCTCCTTGGCGGGACTGCGCGTGGTGGTCTCGCCGATGGATCAAGGCTACGGGGCCGAAAGCCCTCGCGGGCGATTGTTCGCCAGAGGCGTGACGGCGTGGCTGCCGGCGTCAGATCTCGCCGCGGTCGAGCGCCCAGGAGACCGTCTCGAAGGCGCGCACCGTCCAGAACAGCTTCTCGGCGTCTTGCGGGGTGGGCCAGCTCGAGAGTTTCGCCGCGACGACCCCGGTCGCACGGTTGATGTAGATCATCTGCCCGTGGATGCCCAGCGCCAGCATGACGTCCGCACTCTCGCCCGGGAACCAGAAGCCGTTGCGGTACATGCCGCCGGGCATGAAGGTGGGCTCCGCCGCCGCCGCGAATGCGGCACGCGAATCGGCGCCGCCCGTGAACGTGTCGGTCACCCAATCGGTCGAGAGCACCTGCGCATCGTCGACCGAGCGCCCCTCGTTCGCGAAGAGATGCCCGAAGCGCGCCAGATCGCGCAGCGCCGCAGACACCCCGCCGTCGAACATTCCCGCACCGACGCTGTCGACGCCGACATGCGCATCGAACTCTGCGCCCATCGGCTGCCAGAGCATCTCGGACATGACATCCGCGGTGTGCTTCCCAGAGGCTCCCGCGATCACGAATCCGAGTGTGTCGGTTTCGCTCGACTTGTAGTCGAACGCCTCGCCGTGCGCCCCCTGCTGCCCCAATGTGGCGAGGAAGCCGAGCAGCGTGTCGGGCACGCCCGGGTGCCGGCGCGGCGCCCAGCCGATGGCCTCTTCGAGCAGGCGCACCTCCGCGTCGTCGTTGAGGTACTCCTCCGAGAAGCGCACCCCCGTGCGCATATCGACGAGGTGGCGCACCAGGGCGCCGGCGTACCCCGACTCCGCGAGCTCGGGCACGTAGTCGGTGACCGGCCGGTCGAGATCGAGTTCACCCCTCGTCGCGAGCTGCCCCGCGACCGTCGCGGTGAGGGACTTCGAGACCGACATGAGCAGATGCATGCGCCCCGCCGCGTATTCGCCGGAATACGCTTCGCCGACGATGGTGCCGCGGTGCGTGACCATCCAGCCGTCGGTATGCGTGGCCTGCATCACCTCGGCGAAGGTCGCGTTGCGCTGCTCCCAGGGATGGGCCACCTTCAGGGCGGAGAAGTCGCTGATGCGCTGCCCGAACTCGGCGACCCGGTCGCCCCGAAGGATGCGGTGCACCGGCAGGAAGGTATCGATGTTCTGCATCGACCACTGCAGGTACGGCGCGAACTGCCACTGATCGAGGGGCGGGAGCGCGGAGGCCGGGCCCACGGAGTTCACCGGCGGCGCAGGAGACAGCGGCGGCGGGGCCACCGCGGGGGCAGGTACAGGTGCCACGGGAGGCGCCGGAGTCGCGGGCGCCG
>JBDIAD010000056.1:0-7711 GCA_039812205.1 Leucobacter sp. | reverse complement strand
GACGGCTTCCTGACGACGCTCGTACTCCTCGGTGCGGTGTTCGTGTGGATGGACCAGGAGCGATGGTCCGCTCGTCGGCTGTGGGCTCGGCCGTGGTTGTTCGCGGCCGGGGCGGCATTTGGTGCGGCCGCGGCGGTGAAGTGGTCCGGGCTCTACGCGCTCGCCGCCTTTCTCGTGCTCGTCACGGTGCGCGACTGGTGGTTGCGCCGCCGTCTGCGGGAGGCGCGACCGCTCCTCACGTCGGTGGTGCGCGCAATCGTGAGCGGAGTCATCACGCTCGGAACGGCGTTCGTCGCGTATCTCTCATCGTGGACGGGGTGGATCGTCTCGCCGGGCGGCCAGAACCGGCACGAGGGCGAATCGTGGTGGGTCTCGCTCGCGCAGTGGCACGCGGATGCGCTCGCCTGGCATACGACGCTGTCGGCGCCGCATCCGTTCGCGTCGCCCGCGATCACGTGGCCGCTCGATCTGCGCCCGACGTCGATGTATCTCGCGAGGTGGAGCGAGGGGTGCAATTGGTCGGAGTGCGTTGCCGCGGTGACGCCGATCCCGAATGCGCTGGTCACCTGGGGCGGGGTCGTCGCGCTGATGCTCCTGCTGTGGGCGCTGATTCGCGCGGGAGCGCTCGGCCTCTTGACGACTCGCATGCACGGTCGGCATCTCGCCGCGCATATGCCCGCAGTCTCGGGGCGAACGGTCTGGGCGAGCGGGTTCATCCTGGCCGGGTACCTCTCGGGGTGGCTTCCGTGGGTGCTCACGCTGTCGCGCTCTGCCGTGTTCGAGTTCTATGCCGTGGTACTGACGCCTTTCGCGGCGCTCGCGCTCGCGTGGGTGGTGGGCGCGGTCGCGCAGCTGCCGTCTCGCGCGGGGGACCCGGTCCTGCTCGCGGGGGTCATGCTCAACCGCGGCGATGCGGCCGTTCAGAGCCGCCGGGTCGCTATGGTGTTGTTCACCCTGTTCGCGGTTGTGCTGGGCATTCTGTTCTTCCCGCTCTGGAGTGCCGCTCCGATCTCGGAATGGTTCTGGCGGCTGCACTTGTGGCTGCCGGGCTGGAGCTGACCCGCGGGCGGACGGCACCGCGCTACAGCAGTCGGCGGCTCAGCGCCCAGGCGGTGAGCTCGTGCCGATTCGAGAGCTGGAGCTTTCGCAGCACGTTCGAGACATGCGTCTCGACGGTCTTCACCGAGAGAAACAGCTCCGCGGCAACCTCCTTGTATGCATAGCCGCGCGCGATCATCCGCATGACCTCCTGCTCGCGGGCCGACAGCCGGTCGAGTTCATCGTCGGTCGTGGCGGTCTCGCCGAGGCCCGTGCCGAAGGCGTCGAGCACGAAACCGGCTAGCCGGGGCGAGAAGACCGCGTCGCCGCCGTTGATCCGCTCCACCGCGGCGACAACCTCGGCGCCGGAGCTCGCCTTGGTGAGATAGCCGCGCGCACCCGCGCGAATCACGCTCACAACGTCTTCGGCGGCATCCGAGACGCTGAGCGCCAGCACCCGCACGCGCGCGAGTTCGGGATCGCGCCCGATACCGTGCAGCACCTCCGCGCCTCCTCCACCCCGCCCGCCTGGCAGGTGAACATCGAGAAGTACGACATCGGGTCTGGCGTCACGCACGACCGTAATCGCTTCGTCGGCGGTCGCGGCCTCCCCGACCACTTCGAGCGCGTCGCCGATCGCGGCGCGCAGCCCGGTGCGGAAGATCTGGTGGTCGTCGACGATCACCACGCGAATCTCAGGCATGCGCATTCTCCGTTCCTTCCGAGGCACGAGGCAGCACGAGCCTCACCGCCGTGCCGGTACCACCGGGCCCGGCATCGATCTTCGCACTGCCGCCCGAGCGCTGCATGCGCCCGACGATCGACTCGCGCACGCCCATGCGCCCCTCGGGAATCGACCGCGCATCGAAACCCGGGCCGCGATCCGTGATGTCGACGGTCACCTGCGACGGCGACCACTCGACGTAGACGCTCACGTCTCCGCCGGCGTGCCGAGCCGCATTCACCATGGCTTCTCTCGCGCTGCCGAGAATCGCGGCCGGCGCGATCGCCGCCTCGGCACCCACGCTGACGATCTCGAACCGCACCGCGTGCACGCGCTCGAGCGCGGCTGCGTGAGCGCGCAGCTCGACCGAGAGGCTTTCGCCGGGCGGACCGGGCGCCCCGTCGGCTGCGCGAAAGAGCCAGTCCCGAAGCTCGCGCTCCTGGCCTCGGGCGAGCCGCGCGACCTCGCTGCCGGGCTCCGACCGCTGCTGGATGGCGGCGAGGGTCTGCAGCACCGAGTCATGCAGATGCGCCGCGATCTCGGCCCGTTCCGCCTCGCGTTCGCGCCCCGCGCGCTCGGCGATGAGCTCGCGATTCAGGCGCAGCAACCAGGGCGCCGCCGCAAGCGCCACCCCCGCGAGCACCGCCAGGGCGGCGGTGATCACGGTGAAGGTATTGGGTTCTCGGGCCGTCACGAAGAACATCAGCACTCCGACGGCGACGAGCACGAGCGCGCCGAGCACGCGCGGGAGGGCGGATCGGTCGGGCCTGTCGCGATCCGCTATCTGCCACCATGCCAGCCCGACGCCCGCGAGCACCGCGATCGCCGGGAGCACGACCTCGAGATGCAGCTGCGCCCCGAATTGCACCATCGCGAACGCGACCCCTGCGATCAGCAGGCCCGCGCCGAGGAGGAGCTCGGCGACGGGAATGCGCCCGCGCGTGCGCCCGGTCTCGGGCTCGCCGGTGGCGGAAGGGTCGCTCGCCGCCCGGCCCGGTGCCGCGGGCAATGGTCGGCCCGGCCTGTCGACGTTCGACGCTGCCGCATTCGACGCCGCAGACTTCGGTGCCGCCGAGCCCGGCACCGACGCCTCCGGCTCGACCGCACTCGACATCGCCTCGCTCACCGGTGTCGAATGCGCCGACGCTCCACCGGCCGATGCCGCGCCCGATTCGGCCGGCTTGGTGAGCGCGCGCCGGAACAGCGGCTGCTCATCGGGCGATTCCCACGGCACGGTCACCCAGAGAAAGCCGTAGAGCACCACGCCTGCGCCGCCGACCGCCGCGAGCGCGGCCATCGCGACGCGCACCCACATCAGGGGCAGCCGCAGGTGGGCGGCGAGCCCGGCGCACACCCCGGCGATGATGCGCTCATCGCGCCGCCTGACGAGGGGAACCGTGCTCATGCTCCCATCCAAGCACCCGTCGCCGACAGCCGCGCGGTTCGGGGTGCAACATCAGGGCTCGTTCAGGGTGAACCCTGATGGCGGGAGCGCGCGGGGCGATCCACACTCGAAGTATGAACGAAACGACTCCCCCGCAAGAGGCTTCGACGTCGGAGCGCTTTTTCAGCTGGCTGCGCGATCTCGGCATCGTGCGCGGAAACGATCGCTGGTTCGCCGGCGTCGCCGGCGGTATCGCCGCGAAGGCCGGCATCGATCCGCTGATCATCCGCGGCGTCTTCGTCGTGCTCGCGTTCCTCGGCGGGCCGGGGATCGTGCTCTACCTCGCGGCGTGGTTCCTGCTGCCCGACCTCAATGGGCGAATCCACGCGGAGGAGCTGTTCCGGGGGCGAGCCTCGGCCGGGGTCATCACCTGGTCGGTGATCCTCGGCACGCTCATCGTCGTTCCGCTGCTCGTCGGATTGCTCGGCGGCTGGAGCGGCGGCGGCCTCTGGGGCTGGAGCATCTTCGGCCTGCTTCCGGTCTGGGTGAGCATCACCCTCACGGTGCTCTGGTGGGCGCTCGTCGTCCCCGCGGGCATCGTGCTGCTCATCATCTGGCTGACGCGGCGCTCCGGCGCGAACTCCGCTGCGAGTGCCGCGAACACCGCGGCAAGTGCCGCTCGAACCGGCGCGGCGGGCGCAGCGGAGTGGGGCGAGCGCATGTCGCAGAACGCCACCGCCTGGGCGGAGCGCGTCGGGCAGAAGGCCGACTCATGGGGCAGCACCGGGCAGGATGCCGCAGCGCGCGCCCAGGCAAGGGCGCAGGAGGCATCGGCCCGCGCGCACGCGAAGGTGCAGGCGGCGACGGCCCGAGCCCGCGCGCAGCACGAGGCCCGCAGGCTCGGAGCCGGTCACGTCGTGCTCACACTCGCCCTGGCGTTGATCGCCGCCGCGGCGGCAGCGGTGTGGGCGCTCACCTCGCAGCCCTTCGACGTATCCGGTCTCCCCGCGGGCGAGAGCGGCGCCGTACTGCTCGCCGTCATCGCGGCCCTCGCCGTGGTCGCGCTCTCGCTCATCGTCGCCGGCATTCGAGGGCGGAACAGCGGGTGGATCGGCTTCCTCGCGTTCTGCGGAGTCGTGACCCTGATATTCACGTCGATCATCCCCTGGGGAAGCCGCGTGCAGCCCTTCGGCACCGTCGACCTCACCGTGACCAGCACCGAGCACCCGGCCGCACTCACCGTGCTCGCCGGCAACGCGAACGTCGACCTGCGACAGCTCGATGGACAGCATGACCTCTCGGTGTGGGTGCTCGCGGGCAACGCCACGGTCACCCTGCCCGATGACCTCCCGGTCGAAGTGCGGATCATCGTCGGTGCGGGGAACATTCGCGAACAGCCGGGCGAGACAGAGGCCCGCCGACTTTCGGGACCGTTCCTGAGCAACACGATCCGCTCGAATCTGGACGGCGCGAAACCGGACGATATCAGTCGCATCAGCGTGCATGTGCTCGCCGGGAACGTGCAGGTCACCGGCGGTGAGAGCGCGACGCAATCCGAGGGTTCCCGCGCGGGGAATTCCACTGCAGGCCCCCGCGGCGCTTCGGCCGCTACCCTCAAGACTCTGGAGAAGGCAGCATGAACGACGAAGATCTCACACGGCCCGCGGGTTCGGGCGACGAGCAGCCGACCACTCCGGTGGAGCCGACGCAACCGGTAGATTCCGCACAGTCGCCAGAACTCGGACATTCAACCGAACCGGTACCACCGCCGGCGGCGGACCAGCCCACCGGGCAGCTCCCCTTCAATGCGAGCGGATCCGCACCGCGCGACGAACCCGCCGCATCGTCCGAAGGCGCATCGGCGCCCGGCTACACGTCGCACACGCTGCCCGATCCGCATCTCGCCCGACGCCCCGGGCCGCGCACCGGCCCGATCGTGTGGGGGGTGCTCATCCTCGCGTTCTGCGCATACATTCTGCAGCGGACCATCGCGCCCGGCACGGTGAACGGCGCGGTGTGGATCACCGGAACCCTCTTCGGGCTCGGCGCGCTGCTGCTCGGCGTCGGCATCGCCATCGTGGTGCGCAACGCTCGAAACAACCGCGACGGCCTCGACGGCCTCGACGCACACGGCGGTCGCGCGGCTCGCGGCTGACTCGGCGGCCGCGACTCACCGGTCGCGGCGCCTCGTCAGCCGTTGATCCAGCGCAGCGGCACCTCGATCGACACACGGGTGCCGCCGCCGACGTCGAGCCCCCAGTCGATCGTGCCGCCCAGCTCGCCCTCGATGAGCGTGCGGACGATCTGGGTGCCGAGCCCGTCGCCGACGGTGCCGCCGGGAAGCCCGGTTCCACTGTCGATGACCTCGACGGCGAGGCGCACGTCGTCGCGGTCGGCCTTGATGAAGACCTCGCCCTCCTTGCCCGCGAGCCCGTGCTCGACCGCGTTCGTCACGATCTCGGTGAGCGCGAGCGCGAGAGGTGTCGCGTACTCGGAAGGCAGCTGCCCGAAGAGCCCCTCCTTGCGACGGTGCACGCGCGTGTTGTGCAGGCTCGCCACCTCGGCGGCGAGCGCGAGCACCCGATCGAAGACGACGTCGAAGTCGACGATCTGCGACAGCCCCGTCGCGAGCGCATCGTGCACGATGCCGATCGCAGCTACGCGGCGCATCGCCTGGCCGAGCACCTGCTTCGCCTCCTCGCTGCGCGCCCGTCGCGCCTGCACGCGCAGCAGCGACGCCACCGTCTGCAGATTGTTCTTCACACGATGGTGGATCTCCCGGATGGTCGCATCCTTCGTGATCAGCTCCCGCTCCTGCTGACGGATCGCCGTCACGTCTCGCGTGAGCACGATGCCGCCGACGCGCTCGTCATCGCGCATCACCGGGATCGAACGCAGAGTGATGACGCGGCCGTTCGCCTCGATGTCGGCGCGCTTCGCCACCCGTCCCTGCGCGATGAGCGGCAGCGATTCGTTCGTGTTCTGCTGACCGCGCACGAGCTCCGCCACGGCCTCCGCGAAGTTCACGCCCTCGAGCTCGTCGCGGTATCCCATGCGCGTGAACGCGCTCTGCGTGTTGGGGGTCGCGAACGACACGATGCCGCCGAGCCCGATGCGCAGCAGCCCGTCGGAGGCGCGAGGGGATCCCCGCCCCGGGCCGTGCGTCGTGCCGGGGGACGGGAAGAGCCCCTGTTGCATCATGCCGAAGAGATCGCCCGCGACCTCGCGGAACGACACCCCGATGCGCGACGATTCGTTCTCGGCGACACCCGTGTGCACGGTGACGACGGCGAAGGGCGCGCTCTGCACGCCCATGACGATGACGCCGGTATCGGTGTCGAGACCGCTGTTCGTGCTCACGGTGTCTTCGCGCATGCTCACCGAATACGCGGTGAGCTTCATCGGGGTCTCCTCGTACCAGACGGGTGCGCGCGAGGCGACGGGTCCGCCCGTGGCCATCGCCTCGTCGACCGTGGCGCGCCAGTCGGCGCGGAGGTAGTCGCCGATCACATCGCGATAGAAGTGCGTGACCGATCCTGCCGGGCGGCTGTGCCCGACCGCGAGATAACTGCCGTCGGTGGTCGGCACCCACAGCACCACATCACCGAGCGCGAGGTCCGCGAGCAGCGGCCAGTCCAGGAGCAGTGTTTCGAGCCACGAGATCTGCTCATCGTTCAGCGTGGAGTACTTGGTCGCAAAATTACGCACTGTGGACACGCAATCAGCATAGAGTCTTCGCGGGCGCCGCCGACATCTACCCTCGAGCGCACAGGGAAAAGATTCCCAATTGATTTTACATAGCTTTCACGTAGCCTGGCACAAACATTCACCATCGAACTCGGGGAAGAGGGGGTTCGCGAATCAGGAGGTTCTCGTGTCTTCGCCCGCTCCCCAGTACTCCCCCAGAACGCCTCGACTCTCACTCGCCGCCGAGGAAGAGTCGCTCCCACCGCCCTCGCGGCGCCTGCAAGCGGTGCCCGCATCCTCCGAGATCACCGCGGCAGAACGAACGATCGCCGACCCGAAACCGCAGTTCGTCCAGTCGCTCGCCATGGTCGTCTTCGAGGTCATCGAGGGGCTTCGGGGAGCGCACCAGCTCGGAACATCGGTGACGCTCGGCGCGACGAGGCAGATCTCGAGCTACCGCGCCGCGCGCCGCGATCAGCTCAAGGTGCTCGGCGCCTCGGGGCTTCGGGTGCGGCATGTCGGTCGGGTGCGGATCGACAGATCCGTGCCGACCATCGCCGAGGCGGCGGCCGTCGCGCTCGCCGGGCGGCGCGCTCGCGCGGTCGCCATGCGCCTGGAGTGGGAGCACGGACGATGGCGTGCGACCGAGATCGCCGTGCTCTGATCGAGACGGGCTCCGCCGCAGTATCGCCGCGATCTTCCGCTATTCTCCTCCGCCGTCCGCGACTACGCGTCGGTTCCGGCGACCTCCGCAGCGGATGCGCGCAGCTTCGCCACCTCGTACAGCGAGATGCTCGCCGCGATCCCGGCGTTCAGCGACTCGGTCGCCGCCGAGATCGGGATCGAGACGATCGCGTCGCAGTGCTCGGTGACAAGGC
>JBDIAD010000055.1:0-7733 GCA_039812205.1 Leucobacter sp. | reverse complement strand
AGCTTGGCCGAAACCACCATAGGTCAGCTGATCACTCTGGCAGAGGGTACCGGCGACACGCCGAAGCATATGATCTCCATCGCGATCTCGGGTGAGCTCTGGGGTACGGCCGAGGCGCCACCGGTCAAGAACACCTCGCATCCGCTGCTCAAGACACTCCTCGGGACGGAAGACGGATCAGGGGTGTGGGACAACCCGCCGGATCCGATGAGTGTCGCGGCGAACTGGAACAAGCTCACCGATGATGAGCGCGAGCTGCTGATCAACGAGGTGCCGTGGGTCATCGGGAATCTCCCCGGCCTCCCCTTCAGCGTCAGAGACACCGCCAATCGCATCACGCTTCGGTATTACGCATGGAATCCGACGCAGTTCTCCATGGAAAGCAGATCGGCATGCGGACAGCTCGTCACGCTGCTTGCAGAGGGAAAGAACAAGCTTCCGCCCTCGGTGCTGGTGGCATTGAACCTCGACGGCAATGTCCCGATGGTGGCCGTCGGTTACGGTGATCTCGATCATGCGGAGAATCTGACTTGGCAGGTTCCCGGCATGGAGAGCGACGCGCAGAACGCGTTGAAGACCTGGGACACCGGCAGCCGCAACCTCTATGGCGAGCAGTCGCTGCTGAGCGGCGGGAAGTCGGTCGGAGTGATCTCGTTCCTGAGCTATGACACCCCGAACCTGGCCGATTCCCTGCTCCCCTCAGGGGTGCTGGGAGCAGGCAAGGCGCGCGCCGGCGCGCCAAGATTCGCCGCCGAGCTCGACGGGACCTACGCCACGCGCAACACGGCACAGGTCGTGAATGGTGTGACGCTCGAAGTGGATCCACCGCGCATCGCGGTTGCGAGCCATTCCTATGGGACGACCACCTCGGCGAATGCGTTGACCATGGTCAAGCACCCCGTGGATTCCTTCACGATGGCCGGATCCGCAGGCCTCGATGAGAATCCGGACCACGTGGAATCCTTCGATGATCTGAAGGTCAAGGATTTCGAGCCGGGCAAGAAGGCGATCTTCGCGAGCCAGGCCGCGGGGGACACGCTCGCGCCGATCGGATTGACGTTCAGCGGGCGAGGCAATCCGAGCCTGAACAAGCAGTACTGGTTCGATACGAATCACGATTACTACGACGGGTATTACTACTCCTCGGACGGTGCGGTGGTGAATGGCCGAGAATTCCTCCCCACCGACGGGCACAGCGTTACCGTCGACCGGGATCCTCAGGGTTTCGACGGATGGCTCAAGCATCTCGTTGGGTTCGAGTCCTCCAAAGGGCAGGGCTACTGGGATCAGGGCACCGAGTCGTTGCGGAATATCGCCGTTTCGACGTTGGGCCTCGATCGTGAGAACTTCATCGGCGGCCTGTACGAGTTCGAAGACATGAGCTATCCGCTGCAGCCCGGGGACCAGATTCCGGTTCTCAACCCGCTCCTGAACCCCCTTCTGAACCCGCAGGGTCCCTCGCTCTTTTGAGCACGGCGCTGAATTCGGAAGTTCGTGAACAGCTGGGCCGCACAAGGAGAGCGCATTGACCGTCGAATATGAGGAGCGGGGCCCCGAGGTCATCAGGGAGTTGCGGGGAAGCATACTTCGAGAGTTCGCGCGGGTCGACCGTGAACTCGACGGCAGGGTTGAGTGGCACATGCTGCTGAGCCCGGACCTCGGCTGGCCGGCGCAGCAGGAGGAGATCTTCCTGCGCTCCTTCCTTCCCGCCGTGCGGCTTCCCGACGGTACTGCCGGCAGCGCGGTACGCGTGGACTTGATCGGCGAGCTCAGCGAGGGAGACTCGGACCCCCTCGAACTGGCCGAGAGGGTGCGCGATCGCTGGGCGGCGAGCGAATGGCATGTGCATCCGCTCGGCCCGTCATACTTTCGTGCGGACCGCGGGGATGGTGCGGTGATGACGATCGAAGCGCGGAGGCGCGACGACCGAGCATTGCTCTCGCTGACGCTGCAATCACAGCCCATGGCGGATCGCACGGACGAATGATCAGCCCGAGTGCGACTGCGCCGATCCACACCTCCTCACGACCTGGTACCCCATGAAACTGCGTCTCACCCTCGATGCCCCGCAAGCCGACCGCAGGGACATCACCCTCTCCTGCGATGTCACGCAGACCGTGGCCGAAACCGCTCGCTCGCTGATCCGCTCGGGAATCGGCGAAGACCCCGAGCTCGAGCGGTTCGCGAAAGAACGGATCGCGCCGGTCACCCTGCTCGGCCGCCCCGCCGAGAACGCCGCGCCGGTCATGCTCGACCCGGGCTCGCCGATCGGGGTGTCAGGCCTGCAATCGGGCTGGATCATCGAGCCGGTCGCGGAGTTCGGCCCGCACCGTGAAACCGGTCGGATCATCGGGATCGTCGGATACGTCGAGGTGATGACCGGGCGCCACGCGGGGGCGATCTTCAGCCTGATCCCCGGCGTGAACACCATCGGGCGCGACCGTGCCTCGCGAATCTACCTCAGCGACTCGAGTGTCTCCCGCCGTCACGCGGTCATCGAGATCGGGATCGACATGATGCTGCGCGACCTGGGATCGGCGAACGGCGTGCTCTTCGACGATGAGCCGATCGGCGAAGCGCGCATTCTCACCACCGCGACCATCCAACTCGGCGAGGTGGTGCTGCGGATCATCCCCGGGGCAGCGCCGCAGCGCGTGCCGCAGCTCAGCCATCGCGTGCTGCACACCCGCTCACCGCTCGTCGGCCCGCGATTCCCGCAGAGCTCCCGTGATCTGCCCGCGCCGCCGACCCCGCCGACCCCGAGCCGCATCCCGATGCTCGCCATGCTCGCCCCCATGATGATGGGCGGCGTGATGTTCGCCGTCACCAAGTCGCCGATGAGCCTCATGATGGTCGCCTTCTCGCCGATGATGATGATCGGGTCCTGGGTCGACAACAAATTCTCGGGACGCCGCAAGAAGCGCGGAGATCTGCGCCGGTTCGCCGAGCAGATCAACGCCGAACGCGAAGATCTCGGCGAACTGCGCGAGCGCGAGATCGAGGTGCGCGCCGCGGAGACCCCGGCGTTCGCCGAGATCGCCGACGCGATCGTGCAGCGCACCGGCCTGCTCTGGACGCGTCGCCCGGAGCACCGCTCCTTCCTCGAAGTGCGATTCGGCGAGGGCATCCTGCCGAGTCGCACGACCGTCGAACTGCCGCCCCGCGGCGAGGCCGAACTCGAGCACTGGAAAGCCCTGCAGGAGCTCGAGAAGGAGTTCGCCGAGGTCTCGCCGGTTCCGGTGCTCGAGCGCTTCTCGAGATGCGGGTCGATCGGCGTCGCAGGAGAGCCCTTCTGGGCGGAGGGCATGGCGCGATCCCTCGTGCTCCAGCTCACCGGTCTGCACTCGCCATCGGAACTCGCCCTCGCAGGGTTCGTGGGGCCGAACGACGCCGAGAACTGGGAATGGCTCAAATGGTTGCCGCACGTCGACGCGGTGACGAGGCCGATCCCGTGCTGGCCCCTCGCCGAGGACGAGCGATCCTCGCTCCGGCTCATCACTGCGCTGGAGGGCCTGCTCGAGATCCGCAGCGGCACCATCGGCGGTCGGCGCGCAGAAGTGCGATCGCATCTCGATGCCGATACGCGCAATGACGACGCCCAGGGCGAGGCGGTGACCGATCTGCCGGTCACGCCAGCCGTGGTCGTGCTGGTGCTCGACGATCACCAGGTCGACCAGTCGCGGCTGATCGCGCTGGCCGAGAACGGCCCTGACGCGGGGATCCACCTGATCTGGGTCGCCCGCGAACGGGCCTCCCTGCCCGCTGCGTGCCGCACCTTCGTCGAGCTCGGCCACGGCGTCGGCGAGGCGAACTTCGTCCGCAGCGGCGATCGGGTCACCCTGCAGCGACTCGAGGCGGTCGACACCCCGCAGGCCCTCGAGCTCGCCCGCCGCATGGCGCCGGTCGAAGACACCGGTGCGCGGGAGCTCGACGAGAGCGACCTTCCCAAGTCGGTCAACATGCGCGAGCTGCATCCGACGGATCTGCTCGGCGGCGTGAACTCGATCGCCGGCTCCTGGCTCCGTTCGGGCACGCTGATTTCGCAGTGGATGCGCGGAACCGAACGCGAACCCGTCAGCCTGGGGGCCGTCGTCGGGCAGGGATCCGACGGTCCGGCGTTGATCGACCTGCGGGTGCACGGCCCGCACGCCCTCGTCGGCGGCACGACGGGCGCCGGCAAATCGGAGTTCCTGCAGAGCTGGATCATGAGCATGGCCGCGCAGATCAGCCCCGACCGGCTGACCTTCTTGCTCGTCGATTACAAGGGCGGTGCGGCCTTCGCGGAGTGCACGGATCTGCCGCACACCGTGGGCCTCGTCACCGACCTCAGCCCGCATCTGGTGCGGCGCGCACTCACCTCTCTGCGCGCCGAACTGCGCTATCGCGAGGAGCTGCTCGCCGAGCACGGTGCGAAGGATCTCATCACGATGGAGCGCCGCTCAGATCCTGCCGCCCCGCCCGTTCTCGTCATCGTGATCGACGAGTTCGCCGCTCTCGCGAACGAGATCCCCGAGTTCGTCGACGGAGTGATCGACGTCGCGCAGCGCGGCCGCTCGCTCGGTCTGCACCTCATCATGGCGACGCAGCGGCCCGCCGGCGTCATCAAGGACAATCTGCGCGCGAACACGAATCTGCGCGTGGCACTGCGCATGGCGGACGAAGCCGACAGCGCCGACGTGATCGGAGTGAAGGACGCAGCCTTCTTCGCGGCGGAAACCCCCGGCCGCGGCGCCATCAAGGTCGGGCCGGGGCGGATCGGCCACTTCCAGACCGGTTACCTCGGAGGTCGCGCATCCACGCAATTGAGCAGCGGCGGCATCGAGGTGCGATCTCTCGGCTTCATCGAAGGCGAGACCTGGGACATCCCCGTGGAGCGAGCCGAGGCTCCCGGGCGGAGACGGCCCGCTCGGGATATCGAGGTGCTCCGCGACGGCATCGTCTCGGCGGCGGAGCACCTGGGCGTGCGCACCCCGCGCCGACCGTGGCTCGACGCGCTTCCCGAGCAGCTCGATCTCGCGACGCTCATCGAATCCGTCGGCGCGCAGTCCGACGATGCGGCGCTCATCGGGCTGCAAGACCTTCCCGAGGAGCAGGCTCAGCTTCCGGTCTCCGTGGATTTCGAGGAGTCCGGCAATATCGCGATCATCGGCGCGAGCGGCACGGGGAAGACCACCGCGCTGATCACTCTGGCCTCCTCGCTGAGCGTGCGGGCGGAAGAGAATCCGGTGCAGATCTACGCCATCGATGCCGGGGGCGGATCCCTGGACGCCATCTCCGCGCTCCCGACGGTGGGATCCGTGGCGCCGATGAGCGATCTCGAACTGACCGAACGAGTGCTGCGCAGGGTGAGCGACATCATCGCCGAGCGCGGCCCGCGGTTCGCATCGGCTCGTGCCAGCGGGCTGCGCGCGTACCGCCAGAGCGCCGAGGCAGGCGAGTCGCGGGTCGTGCTCATGATCGACGGCTTCAGCGGCTTCCGTCAGGCGACCGAGGGGCTCGGCGGGCCGGCATCGCTGTACGCGATGCTCGGGGAGATCATGACCATCGGCCGCTCCGTCGGCGTGCACGTGGTGCTCACGGGCGATCGCGCCGCAGCGATCCCCGCGGCGATGGCGTCCACACTGCAGCAGCAGTACGTGCTCCGCCTCGCGGGGGCGCTCGATTACGGCTACCTGGGCGTGCCGGCCGATGCGCTCGAGGAGGCGGCCCCCGGGCGCGCGGTCATCGCGGGCGATGGCGACGAGATCCAGTTCGCGCTGCAGGGCGGAGCCCCCGAGCTCTCGGCGCAAGCCGTCAGCATGGAAGCGCTCGCAGCCCGGTTGAACGAACGAGGAGTCGCGCGCGTTCCCGAAGTGCGCAATGCGCCCAGACGCATCGACCTCGCCACCCTCCCGACGGAGGTCGGCAATCGTCCCGTGTTCGGCATCGACACGCGCACCCTCGACCCGATCGGGATGCCGCTGCGCGGGCTCGGGGTCATCTCGGGGCCCCCGGGGGCGGGGCTCTCCACCGCCGCCCGGAGCGCGATGGCCGCGATGCGGCGATACGGGGCGAACCGCGGGGAGGGCGTCGACAGCGTGCTGCTGACGCTCGTGCCCGATGGTCTGCGCGCGGTCGACACCTGGGGGCGCATCGCCTCCGCCGATGAGGAGGTCGCGGATCTCGCCCGCGCGCTCACCATTGCCATCGGCGGCAAACCGGCCAGGCGAGCCGGCGGGCGAGCGCCGCAGCCCGCGATCGGCAATCCGATCGGCGGCGGGATCGGCTATCCGATCGGAACGCCGCAGGGGCAGGAGACCGAACCCGAAGAGGAACGGCTCGAGTTCCCGAGCTCCGGGAACCGCGGCATCATCGTGGTGGAGCGCCCGGCCGATTTCGAGGGCACGGACGCGTTCCCCGAGCTGGTCGCCCTGGCCAAGGCGGCCCGGCGGGCTGAGGTTCTGGTGGTGTTCGAGTTCGAGTCCGGCGCGAGCGGATCCACCTGGGAGCTTCTCAGCGCGCTGAAGCAGCCCAGCTGGGGTCTCGCGCTGCAACCGGACGCGAACGAGAACCAGTCTCCGTTCCGAGAGAACTTCGGGCGCGTGCAGCGGGCAGACTTCCCGGAGGGGCGAGGATTCGCCGTCGAATCGGGGCGGGTCACTCCAGTTCAGGTCGCGCTGCCGGCAGAGGCCCCCGCGCAGCAGTGAGCGGGCAGAGGCCAGATCCTGCTCGGGTTCCGATGGGCATCGGGTACTCTTGAGGTTCGTTCCGATTCGACGGAACATATCTGAATAGACATCTCAATACACAGGAGGCCAGCCGTGAAGATCGACCTCGCAATGCTCCGAGGCCTGGAGCGAGAGCGCGAGATTCCGCTCGAGGAACTCGCAGTCATCATCGAGCAGGCCATTCATTCTGCGTATATCCGGCACGAGGTGAACGTCGGCCATCCGGAGCCGAGCGATGAGCACGTGCGCGTGCACCTCGACCGCAAGACCGGCGATATCACCGTGCTCGTTCCCGAGCGCAACGAGGCCGGGGAGATCATCGGCGAGGCGATCGCCGACACCGAAGAGTTCGGGCGCATCGGCGCGAACGCCGCGAAGCAGGTCATCAACCAGCGTCTGCGCGATCTGAGCGACGATGCGGTGCTCGGCCAGTTCAAGGACAAGGAGGGGCACATCGTCTCCGGCGTGGTGCAGCAGGGGCCCAACCCCCGAATGGTGCACGTCGATCTCGGTGAGCTCGAGGCGATCCTTCCCCCAGAGGAGCAGGTGCCCGGCGAGGAGTACCGCCACGGTACGCGCTTGCGGGTCTACGTGACGAGTGTCTCGAAGGGCGTGAAGGGGCCGCAGGTGGTCGTCTCGCGCACGCACCCGGGCCTCGTTCGCCGCCTCTTCGAGCTCGAGGTGCCCGAACTCGCCGCCGGCATCGTCGAGATCGTGTCGCTCGCCCGCGAGGCGGGGCATCGTTCGAAGGTCGCCGTGCGGTCGAACCAGGCCGGGGTGAACGCCAAGGGCACCTGCATCGGTGAGATGGGGCGCCGGGTTCGCGCCGTCATGAGCGAGCTGGGCGAGGAGAAGATCGACATCATCGACTACTCGCCGAGTCTGCCGACGTTCGTAGCGAATGCGCTGTCGCCGGCGAAGGTCACCGACGTGTTCATGCTGAACGAGCAGCTCAAGCAGGTGCGCGCCCTGGTGCCCGACTTCCAGCTCTCGCTCGCCATCGGCAAGGAGGGGCAGAACGCCCGC
>JBDIAD010000054.1:0-7812 GCA_039812205.1 Leucobacter sp. | reverse complement strand
GATCCTCGGCGAGCAGCAGCCGGGTGAACACCGCGTCGCTGTATTCGGCATCGCGCATGATCCACTCTCGGCGTCGGGCTTCGGCCTGCAGGGTGGCCGCGATGTCGTATGAGGTGCGGATCGTCACGTCGATCCGCTCCCCGCGCCTGACGCGGTGAGCCGCCTGCACCGCCTCCGCGACCGCCGCGCGATAGGCGCGCGTGAGGCCGCCCGCGCCGAGCAGCACCCCGCCGAAGTACCGGGTCACCACCGCCACCACGTCGCTGAGCCCGGCGCTCACCAGCGCGTCGAGCATGGGTGCGCCCGCGGTGCCGCCCGGTTCGCCGTCGTCGTTCGAGCGCTTCGTGCGCTGCCCGGGTTCGAGCACGAAGGCGCTGCAGTGGTGGCGCGCTCTGGGGTGCGAGGCTCGTGCAGCGGCGATCACCTCACGCGCCTGATCCTCCGTCTCGACGCGTTCGACTCTGGCGAGAAAACGCGATCGCGAGATCTCGAGCTCGGCGTCTACCGGCCTCGCGATGGTCTCGTACTCGCTGCCGCTCATGCTGCCATTCTGCCGTGCCCGCGGTGGCGCTGTTGAGCGGGTGGTGCCGTAGCGGACCGCGCTGCGCCCTCCCCCGCGTCACACGGTCCCCCGCACCGGCCTGCACCGGCCTGCACCGGCTCAATCTCCGGAGAATCGGCGAATTGCCGGAGTTTCTACGCGAAAAGTTCCGGCAATTGCTCTTTTTTCCGGCATTTGGCCCGGCGGTGGTGAGCAACCCGCGGTGCGGCGGCGACTGGGGCGAAGCGCGCCGAGCGCTTGCCCTCGCAAACGCCCTCGCGCGCGCACGGCTCCGATCCGCCGGAGGTAGGCTCGGCACATGAGTGTGCGCGTCGATGCCTGGATCTGGGCGGTGCGTCTTGCGAAGACGCGCAGCCAGGCGACGGCCGCGTGCAAGGCCGGGCACGTGCGCGTGAACGATGCGGCGGCGAAGCCGGCGCAGGCGGTAAGCGTCGGCGACATCGTGCGCACGCGGTTGCACGGGTACGAGAAGGTCTACCGCGTGACCGGGCTCGGCGCGCGCCGCGGCAGTGCGACGCAGGCCGCGACACTCTTCGAGGATCTCACGCCGCCCGCACCGCCGCGCGTGGAGCGGCCGACCGACGTGATGCGCGAGCGCGGCGCGGGCCGGCCGACCAAGCGGGATCGCCGCGAGATCGACCGGCTGCGCGGGCGCGACTAGGCGGCGGCTCGCGGCCCAGAGGCGGGCACGAACTCGCCGCGCTCCGGACGCTCGAGCCCGAGGTGATCGCGCAGCGTGACGCCCGTATAGTCATCACGGAAGAGCCCGCGTGATCGCAGCAGCGGCAACACGTGCTCGGTGAACTCGTCGAGCCCGTCTGGCAGGTGCGGCGGCGAGATGATGTAGCCGTCGACAGCGCCCGCGGTGAACCAGTCGGCGAGCTCGTTTGCGACCGACTCCGGTGTGCCCATCACCACTCGGTGGCCGTATGCCCCGACGACGCTGAGGTACAGCTCGCGAAGCGTGAGGTTTTCGCGCCTGGCGGTATCGACAATGAGCTTCTGCCGGCTCTTGTACGACTCGGTCTCCGGGATCTCATCGGGCAACGGCTCGTCGAGCGGCATCCCAGTGACGCCGAACCCGAGCAGCTGCGAGAGTCGCGCGAGCCCGACGGCCGGGTGAATCAGCTCCTGCATCTCACGATACTTCGCCTGGGCGGCCTCGAGCGTCTCGCCGACGATCGTCTGCACCCCCGCGATCACCTTGATGCCGTCGCGCGAGCGCCCGACCTGCTCAGCCCGGCTGCGCACATCGTTCGAGAAGGCGAGGGCGTCCTCGAGCGTGTTCTGCGCGGTGAAGACGACCTCGGCATACTTCGCCGCAAGATTCTTGCCCGCCTCCGAAGAGCCAGCCTGCACCTGCACAGGGCGCCCCTGCGGCGGGCGCAGAACGTTCAGCGGACCGCGCACGCTGAAGTGCTTGCCAACATGATTCAGCACGTGCATCTTCTCCGGGTCGAAGTAGCGCCCGTTCTCCTTGTCGAGCACGAAGGCGTCATCGTCCCAACTGTCCCAGAGCCCCGCCGCGACCTCGAAGAACTCTTCGGCGCGCTCGTAACGATCGGCGTTCTTCAGATGCTCGGACTGACTGAAGTTCCGCGCCTCGGCCTCGACATAGGAGGTCACGAGGTTCCAGCCCATGCGGCCGTCGCTCAGATTGTCGAGCGAGGCGTACTTGCGAGCGATGTGGTAGGGCTCATTGTAGGTCGTCGTCTGCGTGCAGATGATGCCTATGCGCGAAGTGGTGACAGCGAGCGCTCCGGCCAGGGTGATCGGTTCGAAGCGGTAGATCACCGGATCGCGGCTGAGCGTCTCAGCGTCGCCCTCCGGCGCGCAGAGTTCATCTGCGAAGAACACGAAGTCGAACTTCGCGTCCTCCGCCCGCTGCACGAGACCGCGCACATCCTCGAAGTGCCAGCCGGCGTTCGAGAGCGCGTGGGGGTGACGCCACCCGGCGATGTGCGAGCTCGCCGGCGCCATCAGCATGCCGAGCACCATCTGTCTGGCCATGGTCTCGTTCACTTCAGTCCGGCGTTCGAAACCCACTCCGCCGCAACCTCGTCGGCATCACGGAAATCGAGTGAGAAGGCCACGTTCATATCGACGAGATCGGCGGTGGTGAGCTTCTTGCTCAGCTTGTTCAAGACGTCCTGCGCCTTCTCGGGCACGCTCTGTTTGCAGACGAGCGGGGTGACGTTGTTCACGCCGAGCGCATTCTCGGGGTCATCGAGCACGACGAAGTTCATCGACGAGATCTGCGGTACCGTCGAAAACAGCAGCGCCGCGTCGACGTCGCCCTTCTGCAGCGCGGCGATGGTGATCGGCCCCGAGTAGTCGAGCAGCTTGTACTCGGTGAAGCTCACTCCGTAGGCCGCTTGGATCGACGGGTAGCCGTCGGCGCGGGCCTCCCACTCTGTGGGGCCGCCGAAGGTCATCGTGGACGAGACCTTGGCGAGGTCGCCGATCGTCTTCAGATTGTGCTTCTTCGCAGTATCGGCCGTGACGGCGATCGCGTTGTTGTCTTCGGCCGATGATGAGTTCAGCACGGCGAGGGAATCCGGCAGTGCCGCGGCGAGCGCCGCGTCGACTTCTTCGGTGCCACGCGCCTTCGCCTGGGGGTCGACGTACGCCAGGAGCGCCTGATTGTATTCGGGCACCACGCTGATGCTGCAGTTCTCGACCTGGCTGTAGAGCACCTCGCGCGCGCCGATATTGAGCTTGCGCTCCACTGCGAAGCCCGCGTCCTCGAGTGCACTCGCGTATACCTCGGCGATGAGCACGTTGCCCGGGAAGTTCGCCGAGCCGACGACGATGGTCTCGCTTCCGGAACCGCCAGAGTCACCCCCCGACTGCATCGGATCCTGTGCGCTGCAGGCGGTTGCGAGCAGTGCGGCGGTGCCCACGGCGAGTGCTTTCAGTGTCTTGTTCTTCATGATGCGACTTTCTTTCGTGTGAGGGATGAGAACCGCAGACGCTCGCGGCCGAGTACCCCCGGCGAAGTCGCGAGCACCGCGATGAGAATGAAGACGACCTCGGTGGCAATCGCGAGTACGGCCGCAATCACCGATCCGCCCGCCATTTGCGCGAAATCCTGACGCCCGAGACCATCGAAGATGAAGCGCCCGAGGCCGCCGAGGCCGACATAGGCGGCGATCGTCGCCGATGCGACGACCTGAATCGCGGCGAGTCGGATGCCGAGCATGATGATGGGCAGCGCGACCGGCAGTTCGACTCGGAAGAGGATCGACGGCCCACGCAGGCCGACACCCTTTGCCGCATCGACGACCCCCGCGTTCACGAACCGGATTCCCTCGTACGTGTTCACGAGGATCGGCGGGATGGCGAGGACGACCAGGGCGACCATCGGCGGCAGCAGGCCGATGCCCGCGAGAATCACCATCAGGGTGAGGAGGCCGAGGGTCGGCAGCGCACGGATGAGGTTCGCGATCGTGAGCACGACCGCGCCGCCGCGATGCAGATGCCCGAGGATCGCGCCCAGCGGGAAGGCGATCACGAACGCGCAAACGATCGCAAGGGCGCTGTAGCCGAGGTGCTCGACGAGACGTACCGGAATCGAGGCGTACCCCGACCAGTTCTCCGGGTTCGCGAACCAGGCCCAGATCTCATCGAAGACGTTCACTTGACCCTCCTGATCTGGCCCCACGGGGTGAGCACGCGCTGCACGAAGACGAGCACGAGGTCGGTGACGAGCGCGAGCACCGCGGTGAGCACGATGCCCACGATGATCGGGGTGGCGAAGAAGCGCTGCGTGCCGTCGATGAAGAGATCGCCGAGCGAGGCGACGCCGATGACGGAGGCGACGGACACCATGCTGATATTTGCGACCGCGGCGACCCGCAGCCCTCCGAGCACGAGTGGTGTGGCGATGGGCAGCTCGATGCCGATCAGGCGTCGCATCGGCCGGTACCCCATGGCCGCAGCGGCTTGCCGCACGGAGTCATCGGTCGACTTGATGCCGTCGACGATGTTTCGCAGCAGGAGCGACGCGGTGTAGAGCGTGAGCGGGATGATCGCCGTCGCCGGGGTGAGGCCGGTGTAAGGCAGGATCAGTACGAACAGCGCGAGCGAAGGGATCGCGAAGAACGCCGAGCTCGCGGCGAGCGCGATCGGGTAGCACCACCTCCAGCGCACGCACGCGACGCCGACCGGAAGGGCGATGATGAGGCCGACGACCACAGGCACGTACGAGAGAACCACGTGCTGCATCAGGAGATCCCAGATCTTGGGAAGGTTGCGCCATACCCAGGCGAAGTCAAACATGCGCGGCGCTCCGATAGCGGCCGATCGCGTCATCGAATTGCGCGAAGTCGACGAGTCCGAGCACTCGGTGCGCCTCGTCGGTCGCGACCGCGAGCCCCGCGGGTGACATGAGCGACGAGTCGAGCGCGGACCGCATCGGATCACTCCCGACCACGAACGTGCGCCGGCACGGCGTCTCGAGTGTGTGCTCGGTCTGCCCGGGTGCGATCCAGTACTGGGCGACACCCGCGTCATCGACACTCAGCCGCCACTCGTCGCTGGCCGCAAGCGGCTCCTGCTCGGAGACGGTGCGAGATCCGGTCGATGCGATCTGCTCGGTGCTCATGAGTGAGAGCCACTTGATACCGCTGTCGCCGGTGAAGTCGCGTACGAAGCGGCTCGCCGGTTCGATGAGGATGCGCTCGGGCGCGTCGCTCTGCGCGATGGTGCCGCCGCGCTGGAACACGACGATGCGGTCGGCCAGCCGAATCGCCTCGTCCATATCATGGGTGACGAAGATGACCGTCTTGCCGATCTCGCGTTGCAGGCGAAGCAGCTCGTCTTGCAGCTCGGTGCGGACGACCGGGTCGATGGCCGAGAAAGGCTCGTCCATCAAGAGCACCGGTGGATCGGCGGCGAGCGCGCGAGCCACGCCGACGCGCTGCTGCTGGCCGCCCGAGAGCTGGTAGGGATACTTCTTCGCGAGCGAGGCGTCGAGTCCGACACGCTCCAGCAGCTCCATCGCCTTCTCGCGAGCACTACGACGTCGTTCACCGAGCAGGACGGGAACGGTGGCGATGTTGTCGACCACCGTGCGGTGCGGGAAGAGGCCCGCGTTCTGGATCACGTACCCGATACCGCGCCGTAGCTGCGCCTCGTCGAAACTGGCCGAGTCCCGGTCGCCGATGAGGATCGTGCCGCTGGTCGGGGTGATCATGCGGTTGATCATGCGCAGCGTAGTGGTCTTGCCGCAGCCCGACGGACCGACGAACACTGTGATCTTCCCCGCGTCGCAGATGAGGTCGATACCGTCGACGCCGATCGTGCCATCGGGGTATCGCTTCGTCACCGACTGAAACGTCACGCTCGCAGGGACCTCGGCACCGGGGGCGCTTGCCGTCAGCTTTGTCATTCAGGACTCCATTGTCAGAGGTCGGGGCCAGCTTTCGGCCCGGGTTCGCGCGTTCGTTTCTCTGCGCATACACATAATGACCGTTCTTCGGTTATTTTGCAACCGTTATTCGGTCATTAAAGTGTACAAGTAGACTCACGTCAGTCGATCCCCGCTCGAAATTCAAGGATTTCCACGCCATGTCACCCCTCGATCCAGCGAACTCCGCCTCTCCGCTGCCCGGCGCAGGTCGCAATGAATCACTCGTGCGCGCGTTCGAGATCCTGCACGCCATCGCCAAATACCCGGACGGCGCATCTGTGGCCGAGCTCGCCGTCGATACCGCGCTCCCGCGCTCGACAGTCACCCGCATGCTCGCATCGCTCTTCGACATCGGAGCCGTCGTGCGCCCGGGATCCGCCCGCAAGTGGGTGATCGGCCCGGCGATCACGAATCTCGCGAGTTCGGCTTCCCCCCTCGTGCGCCTGCAAGAGCAGGGCGCACTCGTGCTGCAACAGGTCACCGAAGAACTCGGCGAGACCTCGATGCTCGCGGTGCCTACGGGACGGGCGACGGCCTGGGTCGTCGAAGAGGCGCGCAGCGCGCGCATTCTCGGCGTCATCGACTCGTGGGTCGGCCGCACTGTGAGCTCGTCGGCATCGGGATTCGTGCGCATGCTGCTCGCCGAGCTCGCCCCGGCCGAGTCGGGCAAACTTCAAGAGCAGCTCATTCGCGCCGAATTCGATCGAACCGAGACGGTTCACCGTCTCGCAGGACTGCAGGCCGCGATCGAGGCCATTCGCAAGTGCGATTTCTCGGTCGTCATCGATGAGCTCGAAGAAGGACTGGCCGGTGTCGGTTACCCGGTGCGCGTGCAAGGGAAGCTCGTCGCGATGCTCGCGGTCTACATGCCCTCCGCCCGGTTCAACCCCGCGATCGAAGCGCAGATCATCACGTCCCTCCGCAGCGCGGCAAACATGCTGAGCGAGTTCCTAGTCGCGCAGAGCGCACGCGACAGTCGGCCGTAGCGGGACCACTCGACAGGCTCGGCGCATCCGCTGCATTCACGACGAGGCCCCGCCGCCCCGAACGGGGTGACGGGGCCTCTCGGCACGGTCGCGCCTACTCGCTCGCCAGCGCCTCGCCGAGCTTCACCCGACCGCCGGTGCGCAGGATCGAGCTCGCGTAGATGCGCGCGCCGATGCGGATGGCGACGGCGATCGTAGCCACGAGAATGCCGGCCGAGAGCACCGGCTCCCACCACTGCGCCTCGCCGAGGTAGAGGCGCATCGGCATGCCGACCGGCGCCGAGAACGGGATGTAGCTCATGATCGCGAGCGCCTGGGGATTGTTGTTGAACATGATGATCGCGATGTACGGGATCATCACGAGCCACATCACGGGGCTCGTCGCCGACGGCACGTCCTCCTGGCGCGAGACGAGCGAGGCGAGCGCCGCGTAGAGCGAGGCCAGCAGCACGAAGCCGAGGGCGAAGAGGATCGCGAACCAGATGAGCGACACTCCGAGTTCGCCCAGCAGCAGATCCTGCCCGGTCGCCAGCATCCCGACCGACGCCACCGCGACGATCGCGACGATCTGGGCGAGCGCGAGGATGCTGTTGCCGAGGATCTTGCCGGCCATGAGCGTGCGCGCGGAGATCGTCGCGAGCAGGATCTCCACGATGCGGGTCTGCTTCTCCTCGACCACGCTCTGCGCGATCGTCGTGCCGAAGGTGATCGCGCTCATCATGAACACAATGCCGAAGGCGATCGCGATGAAGTAGGCGATCAGCGGATTCTGCGAACTGGGCGCGAGCAGCTGCACGTCTGGGGCGGCGGAGAGCGCCTGGATGAGCGAGGTCGGCGGCGAGTCGGCGGCG
>JBDIAD010000053.1:0-7970 GCA_039812205.1 Leucobacter sp. | reverse complement strand
CCCCCGGACGGCGCGCGCTGCACAGCGAGTGAGAGTAAGCTGTCTCAGTGGGAATTTATCGCGATCTGGGGCGCAATCCGGGTGTATTCCGGATCCTCCTCGCCCAGCTGACGGCCCGTTTCCCGGGCGGCATGCTCAGCATCACACTGCTGCTCCATGTACAGCTGCTCTACGGAAACTACACCTCGGCGGGCATCGCGCTGGCCGGCCTCAGCATCGGCATGGCGATCTCGGGCCCGGTGTCGGGCCGACTCATGGGCACCTTCGGCATGCGACCGGTGCTCACCTTCACGACGGCCGTGAGCGCGAGCCTGCTCATCCTGGTCGCGCTCACGCAGTTGCCGCTCGCGGTCGTGACGATCCTGAGCTTCATGATCGGCCTCACGCAGCCGCCGGTGATGCCCGCCGTGCGCACGATCTACCCGACGATGGTGCCCGCGAAGCAGGTCACCGCCCTCTTCTCGCTCGACGCCTCGGCCCAGGAGATCATCTGGGTGCTCGGCCCGGTGATCGCCGTGTTCGTCTCCGTGCAGGTGAGCACCGTCTGGGGCCTGCTCATCGCCGCGACCTTCATGGTCGGCGGCGGCATCTGGTTCATCGCGAGCCCCGAGGTGGGCGTCGTGAAGATCCCGCCGGCGCGAGCGGGCTTCGGCGCGGTGCTGCGCTACCCCACCGTCGTCGTCGCCACCGTCGTCGGCTTCTTCTTCGTCGCGTCGATGGCGGCGCTCGAGGCGGGCGTCGTCTCGGTCTACGGGCACGAGAGCGTGGAGTCGAGCATCGTGCTCGCGATCTTCTCGCTCGGCTCGCTCGTCGGCGGGCTGCTCTTCGGCCACCGGGAGATCAAGCCCTGGTCGTTCGCGATCCGCCCCCTCATCACCATCGCCGGCATCAGCGCCTGCATCGTGATGCAGCACACCGTCTGGCTGAGCGCGATGGCCTTCATCGCCGGTCTCGGCGTGGCACCGATGTTCGCGGCCCTCTTCACCGCGGTGAGCGCCTCGGTGCGCTTCTCCGAGACGGCCGAGGCGTACGGCTGGCTCAACATGGGGCAGCTCGGCGGCGCGGCGGCCGGCTCGGCCTTCGCCGGCGTGTTCATCGACGTCGCGGGCCCCGTCGGCGGCATCGCGGTCGCGGCGAGCCTCATCGCGCTCACCGTCGTGTGCTCGGTGCTGTGCGTGAAGTGGATCCCGGATCTCACGGAGCGCGGCGCGAACCCCATCCCCGACACCGAGCCGATCGCCGTCATCAAGCCGGCGCCGGCCTCTGCGGTGGCGCCCGAGTCCGCATGACAGACTAGCGGCGGGCTCTGCGCACGAGCACGCACGAATACGTACACAACGCACGAAGGAGTGAAGTTTCATGACCTACGCAGTCATCAACCCCGCCACCGGTGAGACGCTCGCGAGCTACCCCGATGCGACCCCGGACGTCATCGAGGCATCGCTCGCATCCGCGCAGCGCGCGTACATCGAGTGGGCGCGCACGACGACCGTCGCCGAGCGCGCGGCGATCGCGATGCGCGCGGCCGAGCTGTTCGTCGAGCGGCGCAAGGAGCTCGCCGGCATCATCCACCGCGAGATGGGCAAGCCCATGGGGCAGGCCGTCGGCGAGGCGAAGTTCTCGGCGGCCATCATCGAGTCCTTCGCGAAGAACGCCGAGAAGTGGCTCGCCGATGAGGTGCTCGAGGTCGAGGACGGGCTCAAGACCTTCATCCGCAAGCAGGGCATCGGCGTGATCCTCGGCATCATGCCGTGGAACTACCCGTACTACCAGGTGGCCCGGTTCGCGATCCCCAACCTCATTCTCGGCAACACCATCGTGCTCAAGCACGCCGAGCAGTGCCCGGAGTCGGCGCTCGCGATCGAGGAGATCTTCCGCGATGCGGGCTTCCCCGAGGGCGCCTACGTGAACGTGTTCGCGACGCATGCGCAGATCTCCGACATGATCGCCGACCCGCGCATCCAGGGCGTCTCGCTCACGGGCTCCGAGCGGGCGGGCGCGATCGTCGCCGAGCAGGCCGGGCGCAATCTGAAGAAGTGCGTGCTCGAGCTCGGCGGCAGCGACGTGCTGCTCGTGCTCGACACCGCCGATCTCGATCACGCGGTGCAGCAGGCCGTGCACGGGCGCATGGAGAACACCGGCCAGGCGTGCAACGGCTCCAAGCGCATCGTCGTGATGGATCAGTACTACGACGAGTTCGCCGAGAAGTTCGCGGCCGCCGTGAACGCGCTCGATCCGGCCGACGGGCTCTTCGGCCCGCTGTCGTCGAGCGGCGCGACGAAGACGCTCACCGCGCAGGTGCAGGGCGCACTCGATCAGGGCGCGAGTCTCCTCGCCGGCGACAACTCCCCCGAGGGCAACCACTACACCCCGTCGATCCTCTCGGGCGTCACTCCCGGGATGGACGCCTACAGCCAGGAGCTCTTCGGCCCCGTGGCGCAGCTCTACCGCGTCTCGAGCGACGAGGAGGCGATCGCGCTGGCCAACAGCTCGCCCTACGGCCTCGGCTCGGTCGTGATCTGCGACGACCTCGAGCGCGCCGAGCAGGTCGGCGATCAGCTCGATGTCGGCATGGTGTTCATCGGGGCGGCCGGCCTCGAGGGCGCCGACGTGCCCTTCGGCGGCGTGAAGCGGTCGGGCTACGGGCGCGAGCTCGGCAAGGGCGGCATGGAGGAGTTCGCGAACAAGAAGCTCTTCCGCTTCGCGGAGTAGATCATGCGAAAGGAGGCCCGGGAACGTTCCCGGGCCTCCTTTCGCATATGCGGCGCGCTACGCGCGCGGCGTCATGAACCCGCCGAAGAACTCGGTGAGCTCGCCGCGCGAGGTGAGCGGCAGGATGTGCGACACGTAGTGATCGGGTCGCACCACGACGATCGCGCCGTCGCGGCTGATACCGCGCTGCTCGAAGATGTCGTCGCCCGGGATCGCCGAATAGGCCTTCTCGTAGTCGGTGAGGCCGAAGGGGCCGCTCGCGGGCAGGAACACCTTCGGGATCGTGTCGTGCTCGATCTCGCTGTACGGCTGCTGGTAGATCACCTTGACGTCGAACACCGAGTCGATGTCGGCGCCCGCCGGGGTGAAGCGCTTCAACGGCGAGTCCTCGCCGTTCAGCATCCACTCGGCCCAGGCGTTCAGCTCGCCGCGATCCCGATCGGCGAAGGCGTAGACGCGGAAGCGCCCGTCGGCACGGTGATGGTGCCCGAGGTGCAGCGTCACCGCGTCCGCGATGCGCACGGTCTGCACCGACTTGAAGCGCTTGCCCAGGGTGTAGCCCGTCGCGAGATCCTGGCGGGTGTCGGCCGAGGTGATGATCGACGGCTCGTACTCGGTCATGAACCCGGCCGGGAACTCGGCCGTCCGCACGTAGAACTCCTCGATCTGGCCGGGGTTGTCGAACTCCTCCGGCTTCTTCGCCATCAGCGTCGACCACTCGAGGTCGAAGTCGATGAGATTCTTCGCGGCGACGCGGCGCTCGGTCGTGTAGGTGTCGACGAGATCGCCGCTCGACATGCCCGAGAGCGCGTAGCCGAGCTTCCAGGCGATGTTCCAGCCGTCCTGCATGGACACGTTCATTCCCTGGCCGGCCTTCGCGCTGTGCGTGTGGCAGGCGTCGCCGAGCAGGAAGACGCGGGCCTTGCCGTCTGGCGAGGTCTCCGAGTCGTCCCAGCGGTTCGTGAGACGGTGCGTCACCTCGTACACGCTGTTCCATGCGACGTTGCGCACATCGAGCTTGTAGGGGTGCAGGATCGCGTTCGCCTGCTCGATGACGTGCTCGAGCGGCGTGCGGCGCACCTTGCCCTCGTCGTCATCGGGCACCTCGCCGAGGTCGACGTAGATGCGGGCGAGGTGATTGCCCTCGCGCGGGATGTGCAGGATGCTGCCGGCCTCGGAGTGGATGATGCACTTCAGGCGATAGTCGGGGAAGTCGGTCACCGCGAGCACGTCCATCACGCCCCAGGCGTGGTTCGAGGTGTTGCCCTCGAGGCGCCCGCCGATCGAGCGGCGCACCTGCGAGCTCGCACCGTCGGCGCCGATCACGTACTTCGCGCGGATGATGCGCTCCTCGCCGTAGGTGACGCCGTCGGAGGCGGCGTTGATGCCCGCGCCGGTGTGGCCGTGCACGCGGCGCAGCGTGACCTTCACCGGGTACTCGCCCTCGCCGGTGTTCTCGAGCGTCTCGAAGTTCCAGCCGTAGTCGACGTCGCCCCGGGCGGGCGCGCGGCGCGCGTACTCGGCGAAGTAGTCGATGACGCGGGCCTGGTTCACGATGAGGTGGGGGAACTCGCTGATGCCGTGCGGATCATCCGGCGTCGTCGACGTGCGGATGATGTTCTCCGGGTTCGCGGGGTCGGCGTTCCAGAACCGGGTCTCGGTGATCTGGTAGGCCTCCTGGATGATCTGCGGAGCGAATCCGAAGGCCTGGAAGGTCTCGACGCTGCGCGCCTGGATGCCGTCGGCCTGGCCGAGCATGAGGCGCTGGTCGCGGCGCTCGATGATACGGGTGGTGACGTCGGGGAACATCGCCAGCTGCGCGTGAGCGGCGATGCCCGCGGGGCCGGTGCCCACGATGAGCACGTCGACCTCGTCCGGGAGCTCGCTCGGCCGGTTCAGGCCGACGCCGGCGGCCGGCAGGACACGCGGATCCTCCGAGACGTATCCGAAGTGGTGAAACTGCACGCTTTCTCCTCACTGCGCTGTGGTGGGTGACGATCCGCCCCTATGTTCACTATATGAACAACATGCTTAACTATTGCACACACAGTGTACGCGAACGCGTCGGTGAGTCAATCCTCTCTCACGAAGAAGATTTCGCGGAATTCCCGAGCGGCACGAGCACCGCGCAGCTCGGCCTACTCCCCGAGATGCTTGCGCGCCGCGATGGCGCGATCGGCCTCGCGGCGATCCTGCTGCTCGCGCAGCGTCTGCCGCTTGTCGTACTCGCGCTTGCCCTTCGCGAGCGCGATCTCGACCTTCGCGCGACCGTCCGAGAAGTAGAGCTTCAGCGGCACGATCGTCATGCCGCCCTCCCGCGTCTTCTGGTACAGCTTGTCGATCTGCTGACGATGCAGCAGCAGCTTGCGCTTGCGGCGCGGCGCGTGATTCGTCCACGATCCGTTCAGGTACTCGGGAATATACGCCGCATCGAGCCAGGCCTCCCCGTGCTCGATGAAGACGTAGCCGTCGATGAGCGACGCCCGGCCCATGCGGAGCGACTTCACCTCGCTGCCGGTGAGCACCATCCCCGCCTCGAATGTGTCGAGGATGTGGTAATCGTGGCGCGCCTTCTTATTGGACGCGATCAGCTTCTGACCGGTTTCCTTGGGCATAGGCACCTCCTCGCTCACCGACCGAACCGAAGGATCAGCCTACCCGACGAACGCGAGCGCGCGCAGGGGCGATCCACCCCGGAACTACACGCGCAGGTACCGACTGATCGCGATCTTCGCGGCGATGGCCGACAGCAGGATGCCGAGGCCCAGCAGTATCGGCGGCACGATGAGCGATTGCTCGACGGTGATGTAGCTCGTGAACGGCACATTCTTCACCAGGAAGTCCTGCACGAAGAACTTCACGATCGCCACCGATGCGGCGCCGGCGAGCAGCGCGCCGATGAATGCCGCGATGATGCCCTCGAGGATGAACGGCGTCTGGATGAATCTGTTCGAGGCGCCGACCAGTCGCATGATGCCGATCTCTCGGCGGCGCGAGAACGCGGACAGACGGATCGTCGTCGAGATGAGCAGCATCGCCGCCACGAGCATGAGGCCCGCGATCGCGATCGCCGTATAGCTCGCCACGCCGAGGAAGAGGAAGATGCGATCGAGCAGGCTCCGCTGATCGGAGACGCTCTGCACGCCCGGAATACCCGCGAAGGTCTCGGTGATGATCTCCGAGTTCGAGGGATCCTTCAGCTTCACCCAGAAGGTCTCGTTCAGCTGGTTGGGTCGCGTGATATCGACGATCGGGTTGCCCTTGAACTGCTCCACGAACTCGTCGTAGGCCTGCTGCTGATCGACGAAGAAGTAGTCCTCGACGTAGGGCGCGAGCGTGCTCGACTGCAGCGCGGCCTCGACCGCGGCGATCTGATCGTCGTTCGCCTTCTCGCCCGAGCAGGTCGCGCTCTGATCGAAGTCGGTGCAGAGATAGACCGCCACCTGGGCGCGGTCGTACCAGAACGACTTCATCTGCGACACCTGCAGCTGCATCAGAATCGCGGTGCCCACGAAGGTGAGCGACACGAAGGTCACCAGGATGACCGAGATCACCACGGAGAGATTGCGGCGCAGACCGTTCAGGATCTCGCCGATCACCAGACCAGCCCTCATCGCACCGGCCCCACATCCGTCTCATCGTCGTCGCCGAGGCCGAGGCGCTCGGCGTAACTGCCCTGCTCCTCCGCGAGCTGCACCGGATCGACCGGTTCCAGGAACGCCGGGATCCGCTTCCCCGGCTCTCCCGGACCCTCCCGGTTCTCGCGCACGCGGATCGTGTCGTCGTTCGGCTCCTGCTCGGCGGGCCGCGGCTCGGGAGTCCGCGGCGACCCATTGCTCTGCTCGGCGGCAGGCGGTGGATCGCCGTGCCCCTCCTTGGCCGCCGCCTGCGCGGCGATGGCCATCTCGGTCTGCGGAGCGAGCGTCGCGCGCACGACGTCGTCGCTCGCGCGCAGGGTGCGCAGGCCGGTCTCGGTGAGCTCCTGGATCGGGATCGACGCGGTCTCCCCGTAGCCGCCGCCCTGCTCGTCGCGCACGACGACGCCCTGCGAGAGCTCGATCACGCGCTGCTGCATGATGTCGACGAAGGTGGCCTCGTGCGTGGCCATCACCACGGTGGTGCCGGCCGCGTTGATCGCGCGCAGCAGCTGCATGATGCCGAGGCTCGTGGCCGGATCGAGGTTGCCGGTGGGCTCGTCGGCGAGCAGGATCGCCGGCTTGTTCACGATCGCACGGGCGATGGCGACGCGCTGCTGCTCGCCGCCGGAGAGCTCATGCGGGTAGCGCTTGGCCTTGCCGTCGAGGCCGACCATCTTGAGCGTGTCGGGCACGGCCTCCTGGATGAAGCCGCGCGATTTGCCGATGACCTGCAGCGAGAACGCGACGTTGTCGTAGACGGTCTTGTTGGTGAGCAGCCGGAAGTCCTGGAACACGACTCCGAGCGATCGGCGGAAGTACGGAACCTTGCGGTTCGAGATCTTGGAGAGATTCTGACCGAGGACGTGGATCTGACCGCTCGACTGCTGTTCTTCGCGCAGAATCAGGCGCAGGCAGCTGGATTTGCCGGAGCCCGAGGCGCCCACGATGAACACGAATTCGCCGCGTTCGATCTGCAGGTTGACGCGATCGAGCGCGGGGCGTGCCGTGCCGCGGTACTTGAGGGAGACATTCTCGAAAAGGATCATGACGGGATCGACCCTACGCGTCGCGCACCCCGGCGCTTTCGCGACGCGCTGAGAAGATCGCAGTTCTCAGTAATCGGTGTTGCGGCGGCGCTACTTGTTCAGCGAGCGCCAGCGGATACCCGCGGCGATGAAGCCGTCGAGCGCGCCGTTGAACACCGCGTCGGGCTGCGTGCTCTCGTATCCGGTGCGCAGATCCTTCACCAGCTGCTGACCGTAGAGGAAGTAGGAGCGGATCTGATCGCCCCAGCTCGCGGTGATGCTGCCGGCGAGCTCCTTCTTCTTCGCGGCCTCCTCCTCGCGCTGCATGAGGAGCAGGCGGGTCTGGAGCACGCGCATCGCGGCGGCGCGGTTCTGGATCTGGCTCTTCTCGTTCTGCATGGAGACGACGATGCCGGTCGGAATGTGCGTGATGCGCACCGCCGAGTCCGTGGTATTCACCGACTGCCCGCCGGGACCGCTCGAACGGTACACGTCGACGCGGATGTCGGTCTCGGGGATGTCGACCTCGGTGGCCTCCTCGAGCAGCGGGATCACCTCGACGCCCGAGAAGCTCGTCTGGCGCTTGTCTGCCGAG
>JBDIAD010000052.1:0-7993 GCA_039812205.1 Leucobacter sp. | reverse complement strand
GGTGAATGCGCCCCATTCGCTCGCCGGCATGCGCAATCGCTCCAGGTCGATCCGCTCGCCCGGAAGCGCCTCGACATCGAGCCTCGTCACGCGCGCCCGCGGGGTGCGCTTCCACGTGCCGACGGTGCGCCCCCGCTCGATCACCGTCGCGCGGAACATGCCGTTCCGCCCCGGGACGATGCGCTCGAAGTGGTCGGGGTGCAGCGTCGCGCTGCGATCGGTGTAGCCGAGCAGGTGCTCGTCGAATGCGGGCAGCAGCATCGCGCGGTCGATATCGCCGGGCGGCGCATCGAGCAGTTCGGGCTCCGCCCAGTACGTGGTGCCGTCGATGTCGAGCGTCGCGAGACGGCCGTCGGAGACCGCGGCGGCGATGCCGCGACGAGCCTCCCTCACGCCGAGGCCCGTCCACCAGACGAGGTCTTTCTCTTGCACCGGGCCGCGGCCGCGCGCGAAGCGGTGCGCGAGCTCTGCCAGGGCGGCGTCGCCCTCGAGCAGGCGTGGGGAGCGGATCCACTCCTCGGCGAGCACCAGTCGCGGTTCGCCGATGCGGTCGCCGCCCGCGCCGCCGTTGCTCACGGGGCCCGGCACCGTGATGCCGTTCTGGCAGAGCCACCAGACGACGTGGTACCGCCAGGGGCCGATCCCCTTCGCCTCACCCGGCCCCGTGACCCCGGCGCGCGTCCACGCCTCGCCGAGTTCGTCGCGACTGAGGGAGTTGCCGCCCGTGAGCTTTGCGATGGCGACGTCGGTCATCAGCGAGAGCGATGCGTCGTCGAGCCCGAGGAACTCCCGGCGCCGGGCCGCGCCAGCGAGCACGCGCTTGTTCGTGGCCGCCTGCATCCACCCGATGTCTTCGGCGGCGACGAGGTGGATCGTTCCCCGCATCGGCCAGGACCTCACGAGCGCGCCGCTGTCGAACGCGGCGAGCACGTCGGGGTCGGCGATGCCGGGCGCGCGCACGCCGATCGCCCATCTGGCCGCGTTCCAGTCCTGTCCTTGCAGCGCGAGCAGGCGAGCCACGACCGCGTGCGGAGAGCTCTCGTGTTCAGCACCCAGGCCGAGTGCGCGCATCCGAAAGCTCAGCAGATCCGAGATGCTCGCGTGCGCAGCGGCCCGAGTGCTCATGGTCAGCCTCCGAACCGCGCGCGGTGATACGGGCCGGGCACGAGGCTGTCGGCGCTGGGTGCGCGCAGCTCCTTCGCCCAGAAGAGGGGGAGATGCGGGTTCTCGAGCAGCGGCCGCGCGAGGAAGATCACGTCGGCCTGGCCGCTCGCGAGCACGGTTTCTGCCTGCGCCGCCGAGGTGATCAGGCCGACAGCGCCCGTCGGCATGCCGGTGGCGCGCACCTCGGCCGCGAGCGCGACCTGGTACCCGGGGCCGACGGGAATGCGCACATCGGGAATGTTCGCGGCCGATGAGGTGTCGATGAGGTCGACGCCGTCCTCTGCGAGCCACCCCGCGAGCTGCTTCGCCGCCGCGATGTCGAAACCGCCGTCGACCCACTCGGTCGCGGAGATGCGCACGATGAGCGGCAGCGTCGGATGCGCCGCCCGGATGCCCCGCGCGATCTCGCGGACGATGCGTGCGCGATTCTCGGGCGATCCGCCGTACTCGTCGCTGCGCTGATTGCTGAAGGGGGAGAGGAACTGGTGCAGCAGGTAGCCGTGGGCGCCGTGCAGTTCGACCGCGTCGAGGCCCGCGCGGACGGCGCGATCCGCCCCGGAGATGAACGCCTGCACGACCTCGCGAACCTCCTCGGTCGTGAGCTCGCGCGGCACCGCGTAGTGACCGTACGCGATGGCCGAGGGCGCGACGGGCTCCCAGCCGCCCTCGGCCACCGGCACGGTCGCGTTCTCATGGCCGGGAAGGCCAGGGTAGGTGGAGCCCTTGCGGCCCGCGTGCCCGAGCTGCACGCCGAGCTTCGCACCGTGCGCGTGCGCGATCTCGGCGAGTCGCGCGAACGCCGCTTCTTGGGCGTCGTTCCAGATGCCGGGGCAGTTCGGGCTGATGCGCCCCTCGGGAACGACGCCGGTCGCCTCGACGATCACGAGTCCGGCTCCGCCGCGTGCGAGCCCCCCGATGTGCTGCAGGTGCCAGTCGCCGGGGACCCCCTGATCGGGGCCCGCGCTCGGCGTGGAGTACTGGCACATCGGCGAGACCCAGAGGCGGTTGCGGAACTCGGTCTCGCGAATCGTGTAGGGCTGGAACAGGAGCGGATTTGCCATGGAACAAGTCTACGGGCGACCCCCGACGCCGATGTCGGCATCGATGCCGGCGGCATGTGCCACGCTTGAGGCATGACCGATCCCACCTCGCTCATGAGCGCGCTCGTCGGCGTGCGCGCCGCGGCGGTCGCGAGCGCCGAGGCGGCGAACCCCGACGATGTGCTTCAGGCCTTCGAGGAGTGGGTGCGCGAGTCGCAGGGGCTCTCGTTGTATCCCGCGCAGGAGGAGGCGCTCACGGGCATCGCGCTCGGCGCGCATGTGATCCTGTCGACCCCGACCGGCACGGGGAAATCGCTGGTCGCGCTGGGGGCGCACTTCGCGGCGCTCGCCGAGGGGCGGCGCACGGTCTACACGGCACCGATCAAGGCGCTCGTGAGCGAGAAGTTCTTCGCCCTCGTCGATGCGTTCGGCGCCGAGCACGTCGGCATGGTGACGGGCGATACCGCGATCAATGCCGGTGCCCCGATCCTGTGCTGCACCGCCGAGATCCTCGCCAATATGGCGCTGCGCGACGGCGCCATCGACGACCCCGGCGCGGGCGGCATCGGGCAGGTCGTGATGGACGAGTTCCACTTCTACGCCGACCGCGATCGCGGCTGGGCGTGGCAGGTGCCGCTGCTGCTCATGCCGCGCACGCAGTTTCTGCTCATGTCGGCGACGCTCGGCGATACGAGCGCGCTCGCCGCCGACCTGAGACGGCGCAGCGGCCGCGACGTCGAAGAGGTCACCGGGGTGGAGCGCCCGGTGCCGCTGCACTTCTCGTACCAGATCCGCGCGGCGCACGAGGTCGTCGAGCTGCTCGTCGCCGAGGGGGGAACACCCGCGTACCTCGTCCATTTCAACCAGTCGCAGGCGGTCGAGCAGGCGCAGGCCCTCGCCTCGATGAAGCTGGTGGATCGCGCCCAGCGCGACGAGATCGCCGACGCCATCGGCGCGTTCCGGTTCTCGACGGGCTTCGGCACGACGCTGTCGCGGCTCGTGCGCTCCGGCATCGGCGTGCACCATGCGGGAATGCTGCCCCGGTACCGCCGACTGGTGGAGCAGCTCGCGCAGCGCGGTCTGCTGCGCGTGATCTGCGGCACCGACACGCTCGGCGTCGGCATCAACGTGCCGATCCGTACTGTGGTGCTGAGCGCGCTCACGAAGTTCGACGGCGAGAAGATGCGGAGGCTGTCGGCACGCGAGTTCCATCAGGTCTCCGGCCGCGCGGGGCGGGCGGGCTTCGACACCGAGGGCGATGTGATCGCGCTCGCGCCCGAGCACGAGGTCGAGAATGCGCGGGCCTCGGCCAAGGTCGAGGCTCAGCGCGCAGCCGGGAAGAAGGTCGGCAAGGGGCCGAAGAAGAAGGCGGCTCCGCAGGGCTTCGTCGCCTGGAACGAGCAGACGCTCGACCGGCTCGTCGCCGCCGAGCCCGAGCCGCTGGTGAGCCGCATGCGCATCACGCACGCGATGGTGCTCGGGGTGATCGGTCGCGGCGAGGAGCACCCGGGGGAGGCGCTGCGGGTGCTGCGCACGCTGATCTTCGACTCCCACGAGCCGCGCGAGTCGCAGTTCGCGCTCGCCCGGACGGCGCTCGCGATCTTCCGCACCCTGCGCGCCAGTGGAATCGTCGACGCCGTACCCGCGGGCGACGGCGAACGACTGCTGCGGCTCACGGTCGAACTGCAGGCGAACTTCGCACTGAACCAGCCGCTCTCGCCCTTCGCGATCGCCGCGATCGAACTGCTGGATCCCGAGTCGCCCGACTACGCGCTCGACGTGATCTCCGTCATCGAATCCACGCTCGAGGACCCGCGCGCGATCCTGCGCGCGCAGGAGCACCGCGCCCGCGGAGAGGCCGTGGCGGCGATGAAGGCCGAGGGCATCGAATACGACGAGCGCATGGAGCTGCTCGAGCAGGTCACCCACCCGCAGCCGCTGAAGGAGCTGCTCGATGAAGCGTTCGAGGCATACGCCAAGGAGGTGCCCTGGGCGCGCGACTACGAGCTGAGTCCGAAGTCGATCGTGCGCGAAATGCTCGAGCGCGCCTTCGGCTTCCGCGACCTCGTCTCGGCGTATCAACTCGGACGGGCCGAGGGCGTGGTGCTCAGATACCTGAGCGACGCGTACCACGCGATCTCGCGCACCGTCCCCGAGCAGGCGAAGACGCAGGAGCTCGCGGCGCTCATCGCCTGGCTGGGCGAGGTGGTGCGGCAGGTCGATTCGAGCCTGCTCGACGAGTGGGAGGAGCTCGCCGCGCCGGAATCCGTCGACCCGGCGCTCGCCGCCGCGCAGCTGCGCGCCCGCGAGGCCGAGGTGCTCGCACCGCCGAGGCGATCGATTCTCGCGAACGAGCGCGCCTTCACCGTGATGGTGCGCAGCGCTGTATTCAGGCGCGTGCTCGCGGCGGCATACGATCGCATCGACGAGCTCGAGCAGCTCGACGCTCCGCACGGCTTCGGCGCCGATCGGTGGGAGGACGCGCTCGACGCATACTTCGCCGAGTATGAAGAGATCGGCACCGGCGCGCGGGCGCGATCCGCCGCCCTGCTCACCATCGACCGAGAGCCGCCGTCGGAGGGCGGCTGGTCGTTCCGGCAGGTCTTCGACGACCCGGCGGGCGATCACGACTGGGGGATCGAGGGCCTGATCGATCTCGCCGCATCGGAAGCCGCGGGCGAGGCCGTGGTCGTAGTGCGCCGGGTCGGCCCGTTCGCGGCGTAGTGCTTCTCCGCGAGTGCTCAGCCCTCTAAGGTAAGTGGAGCGGGCCGGCGCGCGTCAGGGGAGCGCCTTCCCGAATCTACCTGGGAGGGGACAGGGTGAACCGATTCTTGCAGCGATCCGTCGGGCTGCTCGTGATCTTGACCGTGCTCTTGGCGGTGGCGCTGATACTGCTGGTGATCAGCCACAGCGCGAACTCCGAGATGAGCTGGGATCCGCGGTCCGTCAAGCCTTTCGGCGGCAACTGGTCCGTCGCGGTGAGCGGCACGATCCCGGGACTCAGCCTGCTCGCCTCGGCGCTCGCCATCGCGCTCGCGCTCATCGTCATCGTCGTCGCCACCGAGCGCATCGTGTCACTGCGCTACCGTCGCACCGACGCCTCCCGCGCGAGTCGTCCGCTCGCGCCGAAGGGCGTCATGGCGCGCACTCGCGGAGTGTTCGCCGGCGAGGTCACGGTCACCGTGCTCATCCCGGCGCACAATGAGGAGGCGTCGCTGCCCGCGACGCTCGCCTCCCTCGCCCGGCAGGAGGTGGAGCCCGACCGCATCGTCGTCGTCGCCGACAACTGCACCGACGGCACCGTCCGCGTCGCCCGCGAGGCCGGTGCGGAGGTGTTCGAGACCGTCGGCAATACGCACAAGAAGGGCGGCGCGCTCAACCAGGCGCTGCAGCAGACCCTGCCGGGCCTCGGCGACAACGACACCGTGCTCGTGATGGATGCCGACACCCAGCTCGGGCCCGGATTCCTGCGCAAGGCCGTGCAGCTGTTCACCGCCGATCGCGCCCTCATGGCCGTCGGAGGGCTCTTCGCCGGTGAGGAGGGCGGCGGCGTGCTGGGACAGTTCCAGCGCAACGAGTATCACCGCTATCAGCGGGAGATCCGTCGCCGCGAGGGTCGCGTCTTCGTGCTCACCGGCACCGGCACGGTGTTCCGCTCCGCGGCGCTCGCCGGTGTGGCCGAGGCCCGCGGAAGCCTCATCCCCGGCACGCGCGGCGACGTCTACGACACGAGCGCCCTCACCGAGGACAACGAACTCACCATCGCGATCAAGACCCTCGGCGGCCTCATGACCTCGCCGAAGGAGTGCACGGTCACCACCGAGATCATGCCCAGCTGGAAGATGCTCTGGGCGCAGCGGTTGCGGTGGCAGCGCGGTGCGCTGGAGAACCTCGGCGCCTATGGCATCACCCCGCAGACCTTCCGCTACTGGGCGCAGCAGGTGTCCATCGGATACGGCGTCTTCGCGCTCTTCGCGTACTTCGTGCTCATGGCCACGATGGCCCTCGCCATCGACGGCTGGGTCTGGTATCCGTTCTGGATCTCGATCGGTCTCGTCTTCGCGGTCGAGCGCGTGGCGACCGTGTGGGGCGGCGGCTGGAGGGCGAGGATCCTCGCGCTCCTCGTCTTTCCCGAGCTCGTCTACGACTGCTTCCTGAATCTCGCCTTCCTGAAGGGCGTCTTCGAGATCTCGGCCGGCAGGAATGCGACCTGGAAGCACGTTGAGCGCCAGGCGGTCGCGGCATGATCGCCCCGGCCGGCATCCTGCTGCCGGAGTCGATCCTGCAATCGGAGTGGTTCACCGTGTTCGCGACATTCGTCGCCGTGAATACCGTGATCTACGTGGTGCTGAGCGTCTCGAAGCTCTTCCCGGTGGTGCGCAGCCTCGGATTCAGAAAGCGGAAGGATCGCGCCGAGACGCGCTCGATCTATCCCGAGGGCGAGCCGACCGCCGAGAGCCGGAATCAGCCCGAATAGGCCTCGCGCAGCAGCTCGGTCGCCCGCGCCTCGTCGATGCCGAGGCGCTGCAACGCGTTCGCGGCATCGTGCGCCACCTGCCGGGCCCGCGCCTGGATCGGGTCGTCGCCGAGGCGCACGAAGGTTCCGGCGCGCCCGCGGCCTTCGACCACGCCGTCGGCCTCGAGCGCGCGATACGCCGAGGCGACCGTGTTCGTCGCGAGACCGAGCTCGCTCGCGAGCGCGCGCACCGTCGGCAGCTTCGCACCGGGCCGCAGCCGCCCGTCGGCGAGCGCCGCGACCACCGAGTCCTGCAGCTGCCGGAACGGCGGGGTCGGCGAACTCGTATCGATCGAGAAGATGGCGGCCATGCATTCAGCGTACGACCGTATCCGACGAACAGGCGCAGGTCATAGACTTTTCGCATGCGCCTCGGAGTGATCGATGTCGGGTCCAACACCGTCCACCTGCTGATCGTTGACGCGCACCCCGGTGCGAGCCCGGTGCCCTATCACTCGCAGCGCTCCATCCTGCGTCTCATGCGCTACCTCGACGACGACGGCGCGATCACCGAGGAGGGGCAGCAGCTGATTCTCCGTTCGCTGCGCGAGGCCCTGGAGGCGGTCGCGCAGATCGGCGTCGACGACCTCATCGCCACGGCGACCTCGGCGATTCGCGAGGCGGCCAACGGCGAGGCGGTGCTCGAGCGCATGGAGCGCGAGACGGGCACGAAGCTGCATGTGCTCTCGGGCGACGACGAGGCCCGCATCACCATGCTCGCGGTGCGCCGCTGGTTCGGCTGGTCCGCGGGCGAGATCCTCCTCTTCGACATCGGGGGCGGATCCTTCGAGATCGCCCAGGGCGCAGATGAGTACCCCGACGTCCAGGTCTCGCTGCCGCTGGGCGCCGGGCGCTCGACGATGAACTTCCTGCAGGCCGATCCGCCCCCCATCGAGGACGTCGACGTGCTCGTGCGGCACGCGCGCCGCGAATTCGAGCGCGCCCGCGACACGAACTTCGTCGGGCGGCCGAGGCCGACCCGAGTGGTCGGCACGTCGAAGACGATCCGCTCGCTCGCGCGCCTCGTGGGCGGCGCGCCCGACCCGATGACCGGCGAGCTCGCGTCGCTGCACTACACGGGCCTGCGCGACTGGGAGCCGTCGCTGCGCAGCATGCCTGGCAGCGTGCGGGAGTATCTGCCTGGGATCACGCCCGAGCGCGGCTATCAGATTCTCGCGGGTGCGATCGTGCTGCGCACGGCGATGGAGGTGTTCGACGTCTCGACCATGGTGATCTCGCCGTGGGCGCTGCGCGAGGGCATCGTGCTGCGGTA
>JBDIAD010000051.1:0-8067 GCA_039812205.1 Leucobacter sp. | reverse complement strand
CTGCCCGTCGAAATACGTGCCGTTCAGCGAACCGAGATCCCGCACGAAGAATTGCGTACCCTCGCGACGGAAGATGGCGTGGCGCCGGGAGACCGTCACATCGTCGAGGAAGATGTCGACCGCCGGGTGCCGCCCGGCGACGACCTCCTCTTGATCGAGCAGGAAGCGCGCGCCGAGATTCGCCCCCCGGCGCACGACGAGCAGAGCCGCGCCCGACGGCAGTGCCGCGATCGCGTCTTTCTCGTCGACGGAGAGGTCCGTGGCGTTCGCGCGAATGAGCGCGCCCAGATCCTCGCGGAACTGCTGCGTCGAGCCGACTTCGGTGTCGTGCCGGCGACGCGCATCATCGGATTGATCCATGTCATCACCTCCGGGTCGACCCTCAAGCTCCGCCCAGTTGCGACGGTCCTTCTACGTTATCGCAGCGGCGCTGTGCGCGCATCTTCGGCATCCCCCGCGATCACCGCGCCACCGCGGCGTCGCTGCACCCGATAGCATGCTGAGGATCGACACGAGAAACGGAGCGACTCATGGACGTAGGAACGAAGCGCATGTCTCGGCTCGCTGCAATCGCAGCCGCAGCCCTCGCAACGGTCGCGCTCAGCGGTTGCTCCCTGCTCTCCGGCCTCGGAGGCCAGAGCGACGCCAAGCGCGACACTGACACCGGTGACGTCGTCGAGGGCGGGAAGGCCTCCGCGTTCGAGATGCACCTCGGCGACTGCTGGAAGGATCCCGCGGACGCCGAAGAGGTCTCCGATATCGAGGTCGTCCCCTGCTCCGATCAGCACGACAACGAGGTGATCGGTCTCTTCGATCTCGAAGACGGAGACTACCCGGGCCGCGCCGAGGCGGAGGCACTGGCGCAGAAGGGATGCGAAGGCCTGTTCTCGGACTACGTCGGAGCCGCCTACTCGGAGTCTTCCCTGGAGATCTTCCCCGTCTACCCGACCGAGGCGAGCTGGGACAATCTCAAGGATCGTGAGGTCGTCTGCTCGGTGTACAACGCCGACTACTCGCCGCTCACGAAGACCGTGCGGGACTCGCGCCTCTAATCCTGGCGATCCCCGCCGATCCCGGGAACCGCGTCCGTCTGAGCCTCCTCGATCGCCGGGGCGAGTTCGTCCACGACGAGCGATTCCTCGTGGAGCTGACCGGCGCGGTAGGCTGCGCGACCCACCATATGCGCCGCGATCGGGGCAGTGAGCGATTGGAAGACGAAGACGGGGATCAGCGCGATCAGCACGCCGAACGATCGCTGCTCGAGGGCGATACTCGCGATGAGCAGCAGCAGACCGAACACCTGCGGCTTCGTCGCCGCGTGCAGTCGCGAGAGCACATCCCGGAAGCGCAGCAGGCCTATTCCGGCGAGCACCGAGAACAGCACCGAGCCGAGCAGGCACACGGCCGCGGCGATGTCGAGCACGGTTTCAAGCATCGGCCGCCCCCCGATCGCCCCTCGGATCGCCTGCCGCATCATCGGCGCGCGCAGGCCGCTGCTCGCCGCTCCTGCGCCGCACGAAGCGCGCGACCGTGATCGTCGCGAGCACCGCCGTGGCCGCGATCGCCGTCATGAGCGGAATGTTCTCCGTATGACCGCGCACCACCATATCGGCCCCGACCGCCATGAGCAGCGTCGTGAGCAGCACATCGCTCGCGACCATGCGGTCGAGGATCGTCGGGCCGCGCACGATTCGCACGAGCGCCATGACCGCCGTCGCCCCGAGCCCCGCGATCGCAGCGACCGCGGTCACCACCGCCAGGGCGCTCATGAGAGGCGCTCCAGGTCCGCGCGCGACCCGAGGGTGCGGATGAGCAGCTCCTCGATGTACAGGGTCTCCGTCCGGAAGGCCTCGACGTCGGCGGCGGTCGGCGTGTTCAAGACGTGCAGGTAGAGGATCGACTCGAAGCGATCCACCTCGGTCACGAGAGAGCCGGGGATCAGAGAGGCCGTCGCGCCGACCATCGTCAGGATGAAATCCGAGCGCGATCGAAGCGGGACCGCGATGATGGCCGCCTGCGGAAGCCTCCTCGGCCGAACCGCCAGCCATCCGACCTGCATGGACGCGACGGCAATATGCCAGAAGAAGAATATGAGATAGCGGATCGCCCACCACGGATTGAACCTGCCCGAGAGCACGATCGGCGGCAGATAGAACACCCGCATGGCCAGCAGCGAGACGAGGAGGCCGCTCACGAGGCTCATCCACGACACTTCGCGCCAGAGCGCCATCCAGAGGATCGTGAGCCCCGCCAGCAGCGGCACCTCGTGCCAGCGCAGGACGAGGCTGCGGGTCAGACTGTTTCTCGTCACTGCGGCCTCCTCGAGCCGGGCGCATCGGGATGCGGCCCGGGATTCGTGACACCGCTTCCGCCCGTGAGCCCGTCTCGGGAATCTCCGAGCACCTGCTCCACGAGCTGGTCAGGCTGCGTGAGTTCGCTCCCGGCCCGCGTCGCGTAGCCGAAGAGCGGACCGGCGACGAGTGTGAGCAGCACGCTCGCACCCACCATCCCCGCAGTGGCGGCGATCATCAGCCTCGGCGTGGCGCGCTGCCGCTGCACGGGGCCGGCATCGGGGGCGTCGTGCAGTCGCTCGAGCAGCCTCGTCTCGCGTCCGAGCAGCACCCGCGCTTCGGTGCTGGTGGCGATGCTCGCGGTCTGCGCCGACGCGGCGTTCTCCGCCGTCATCGCCCGCGTTCTCCAGAAGGCGAGGCTCCACGCTCGCGCGAGCGCGTACAGCGTGAGAAGCGAGACCAGCGCCCCGATACCGATGAGCCAGTACGCGGCCGGTTCGCCCCCTTCGGCTCCGGCCACGAAGAGTCCGAGCTTGCCGATGAATCCCGAGAACGGCGGGATACCGCCGAGATTCAGCATCGGGATGAAGAAGAGCACCGCTACCAGCGGCGCCGCCCGCAGCATTCCGCTCAACTGGGCGAGCGATGTGGTTCCGGCGTGGCGCTCCATCAGCCCGACCGCGAGGAAGAGCGTCGTCTGCACGATGATGTGATGCGCGATGTAGAAGATGGTCGCCGCGTAGCCGGCAGCGCTCGCGATCGCGATTCCGAAGATGAGGTAGCCGATATGGCTGATCAGTGTGAACGAGAGCAGCCGTTTCACATCGGCCTGCGAGACGGCGCCGAGGATGCCGACGAGCAGGGTGAACCCCGCGACGACCATGAGCACGCCGTTGATCTGCGAGTCGGGGAAGAGCATCGTCTGCGTCCGCAGGATCGCGTAGACCCCGACCTTCGTGAGCAGCCCGGCGAAGACCGCTGTCACCGGAGCCGGTGCCGTCGGATAGGAGTCCGGCAACCAGAACGCGAGCGGGAAGATCGCCGCCTTCACGCCGAAGGCGATGATGAGACCGAGATTGAGCAGCAACTGGATGTCGAGCGGGAGCTCGGCCAATCGCACCGTGAGATGCGCGAGATTCACCGTGCCGGTCGCGGCGTAGATCCACGCGATCGCCGCGAGGAAGAGGATCGACGAGACCAGCGAGACGACGACGTAGGTGATGCCGGCCCGCACCCGGGCCTCGGTGCCGCCGAGCGTGATGAGCACGTAGCTCGCGACGAGCAGCACTTCGAAGCCGACGTAGAGATTGAAGAGGTCCCCCGCGATGAACGCGTTGCAGACGCCCGCTCCGAGCACGAGATAGGTCGGGTAGTAGATCGACACCGGGGTCTCGTCATCGCCGTCTGCCAGACCCTGGCCGAGTGAGAAGAGCAGCACCCCCAGGAGCACGATCGCCGACACGGTGAGCATGAGCGCGGCGAGCCGGTCGACGACGAGCGCGATGCCGAACGGGGCGGCCCATCCGCCCACCTCCATGACCAGGGTGCCCTCGGCGTCCACCGCCCACATGAACGCGAGACCGAGCACGAGTACCGCGGTGAGCGCGGCGACGGTGATGATCTGCTGCGCTCGGACCCGACCGGGAAGCGCGAGCGCGAGGGCTGCCGATCCGAGCGGGATCAGGACGACCAGGGGGATGAGCGCGATCATGAGTGCGAGGGCTCCTCGTCGTCGATGACTTCCGCCTCGGACTCGTGCGATTCGGCGAGATCCTCATCGAAGACCTCCTCGGTGGTGAGCGCCTCGGCGATCGCGAGCTCGATGTCCTCGGAGTCGTTCAGCACGTCGTCCTCGTCCTGCTGGGCGAGTCGCCAGGACCGATAGATGAGTGCGAGCATGAACGCGCTCACGCCGAAGGTGATCACGATCGAGGTCAGGATGAAGGCCTGCGGAAGCGGATCGCTCATCTGCTCCGCGGGGCCCTCCCCGTAGATCGGGGCGATCCCGAAGGCGCCGCTGGTCACGAACAGCAGCAGATTCGTCGCGTTGCCCACGAGCAGGAAGCCGAGGAGCACGCGCGTGAGGCTGCGATCGAGCATCAGATACACGCCGCCCGCGTAGAGCACCATGATGATGAGCACGAGCGCGATCGACACGGTCATGCGGCGACCTCCGCCCCGGAGTCCTCGTCTTCGCGCTCCTCCTGCTTGTCGATCTCTCCGCCGAGGCTGCGCAGCACGTCCAGCACGAGGCCGAGTACGACGAGATAGACGCCGATGTCGAAGACCGCGGACGAGACGAGCGGCAGCACGCCCAGCGGCCCGAGGTCGAGATCGACCCAGGCGGAGGAGAGCGCCGATTGCCCGAAGAAGAGCGGGAGGATCCCCATCGTGGCCGCGATGGCGAGGCCCGTACCGAGAATCTTGCCCGCGTCGACGGGGATCGTCGCGCCGAGCTCGTCACGACCTCCGGCGAGATACCGGGCGACGAGGGCGAGGCCCGCCACGAGCCCGGCGGCGAATCCTCCGCCGGGGGCGTTGTGGCCGCTCAGGAGGATCATGAACGACAGCACGATGAGCGCGTGGAAGATCAACCGGACGACGACCTCGAGCATGATCGATCGGTACGACGGGTCGAGGTTTCGCCCGGCCAGGAGCCAGTTGTTGCGGCGGGCGGGATCGAGAGGATCCGCAACCCTGCGCATGTGCGCCGCCACCCGTGTGCGGGCCTCGACCCTCGAGATCTTGGGCGCGCGGTCGATACGGGTGCTGATGAAGATCAGCGAGGCGACGCCGGTCGCGGCGGCGAGGATGACGGAGAGCTCCCCCATCGTGTCCCAGCCTCGGATATCGACGAGCATGACGTTCACCGTGTTCTTGCCGTGCCCGCCGAAGTAGGCGAGATCGGGATGCTTCAGCGAGATCGGATCCGCGATGCGGGCGTTGAGCGCGGTGAGCGCGACGCCGCCGAGCACGATGCCGACGCCCGCGCTCAGGCCGATCCGCAGCCATTGCTTGACGGCGACCGGGCGCCTGATGCGGATCCGCTGCGGAAGCCGGCGGATCACCAGGATGAACGCGATGAGCGTGACCGTCTCGACGAGCGCCTGCGTGAGCGCGAGATCCGGCGCCCCGTGGAGCGCGAAGATCATCGTCATGCCGTAGCCGGTGATCCCGACGAGCACGACGGCCTGGAACCGGGTGCGCGCGCGAATGGCGCTCACCGCTGCGCCGATCATGATCACGGCGATCGTCGGCTGCGAGGCGGTCGTCTCGAATGCGATGCTCCGCAGCCATCCGGAGTTCACGACGAGGGTGCCGCCGAGCACCGCGACCAGCGTTCCGAGAATCACCGCGAGATAGAAGGGGAGGGATCCGCGCTGTGTGAGCGCGGTGAGCCGCACTGCGACGATGTCCAGCCAGGAGGTCAGCACCCAGTAGGCGTGCGACGCCGAGTACTTCTCGGGGATCGTGGGCACGAGCGACGGCGTGCGGATCACTCCCCAGGCGAGCGCGAGCCCGCCCAGGATCGCGGCGATCGACAGCGCGAGCGCCGGCGTGAAGCCGTGCCACAGCGCGAGCGGGCTGGGGCCGCCGGCATGGCCCGGGGCCGCTTCGACAGCGACGGCGGTTTCGAACCCCGCGCTGATGACCGCGGCGAAGACTCCCCCGCCGATGGCGAGCAGCGCGAAGACCGTCGGAGCGATCAGGATCGCCGGAGAGCTCGGATGGAGCGGCGTGGGCGCCGTCGCATTCCGCTTGGTCGCGAAGGCCGCCCAGAGGAACCGCGTCGTGTATGCCACTGTGAGCATGCTTCCGACCAGGAGGGCGACGATCGCGAACACCCGCAGGGCGCCCCCGTCGGAGACCTCCATCAGTTCGGTGAATGCGGATTCCTTGGCGATGAAGCCGAGCAGCGGCGGCATGCCCGCCATGCTCGCCGCGGCAATGCAGGTGACGATGGCGAGGGCCGGCGCCGATCGCCCGATTCCGCTGAGTTTCGAGAGATCTCGGGTGCCCGCGCGATGGTCGATGATGCCGACCGCGAGGAACAGCGGAGCCTTGGCCACGGCGTGCGCGAACACGAGCACGAGTCCGGCGAAGAGCGCCGCCGGCGTCGAGATCCCGATGACCATCACCATGAGTCCGAGCTGACTCACCGTGCCGTGCGCGATGATCTGCTTGATGTCATGCTGCTTCAGCGCGCGCAGCCCGCCGATGAAGAGCGTGAGCGCGCCGAGCAGCACGAGGGTGACGCGATAGCCGGGGGTGTCGCCGAAGCCTGGCCCGAACCGCAGCAGGAGGTAGATTCCCGCCTTCACCATGGCCGCCGCGTGGAGGTAGGCGCTCACCGGTGTGGGCGCGGCCATGGCTCCGGGAAGCCAGAAGTGGAAGGGGAAGATCGCACTCTTCGACAGCGCCCCCGCGAGCACGAGGTACACGGCCACGGTGATGAAAGGGCCGCTGGGGGCGAGCGTCACGAGCCCGCTGAGCTCCGCGATCCCCGTCGACGCGTGCAGGATCACGAATCCGACGAACATGGCGAGGCCGCCCGCGGTGGTGACCATGAGCGCCTGCAGCGCCGCGACCCTGCTGGTGCGCTGTCGGAAGACGTGACCGATCAGCAGGAAGGAGAAGATGCTCGTCGCTTCCCAGAAGATGAAGAACAGGTAGATGTTGTCGGCGAGCACGAGGCCGAGCATGGATGCGGCGAACCCGAGGAATACCGCGGCGAAGCGGCAAAGACCCTCTTCGTCGGCCGCGAAGTACCGAACGCAGTAGAGGAGCACCAGGGCGCCGACGCCGGTGACGAGAAGCGAGAACAGCAGCGCGAGCACATCGAGCCGGAGGGTGATCTCCATGCCGAGCTGGGGCAGCCAGGAGATGGACTGCGTCACGGTGTTCCCGGCGAGCACGTTCGGCGCGCACGAGAGGAAGGCTCCGAACGCGAGTGCCATGATTCCCGCGGCGATGAAGAAGGCGCGCTGCTGAAGGGCACGAGTGATCGGGTAGATCAGAAGGGCTGAGATTCCGAGGGCGAGTACGACGCTCGTCATCGACATCATCGCGGCCCCTCCCCGCCTCGGCTGCGGCTCCCACCAGTCTAGCGGACGCTCTCCGGGTGCGGCGGCCGATCTATGCCGACGCGGACATGCGGCAGTTCAGCGCGGTTGCCGAAGCAAGAGACCGCGATCGGGAAAAGGCGCAGAAATGCGAGAAGGGGAGCTGCGACGCAGCTCCCCTTCTGAAATTTTGTCCGGCGGTGTCCTACTCTCCCACGAGGTCCCCCTCGCAGTACCATCGGCGCTGTCAGCCTTAGCTTCCGGGTTCGGAATGTAACCGGGCGTTTCCCTGACGCTATAACCACCGTAACACTCTTGACACAACCACCACCCAGCCAGAACACCCCCAAACAGGAGCCCCTCAACCCGGCATGCGGTCTCGTACGTCAAGAACCACAAAGTAGACGCGAACACCCACCCCTCAACAGGGACAGCCTCGTTCATAACACAGATCCAACATGTAAAAATATTGTTAAGTCATCGGCTTATTAGTACCAGTCAACTCCACACCTTACGGCGCTTCCATATCTGGCCTATCAACCCGGTCATCTCCCGGGAGCCTCACACACAAACGTGCATGGAGATCTCATCTTGAGGCCGGCTTCCCGCTTAGATGCTTTCAGCGGTTATCCATCCCGAACGTAGCCAACCAGCCATGCCCTTGGCAGAACAACTGGCACACCAGAGGTCCGTCCAACCCGGTCCTCTCGTAC
>JBDIAD010000050.1:0-8124 GCA_039812205.1 Leucobacter sp. | reverse complement strand
GCTGATCCTGCTCGTCATCACCGCGGCCGCATACGCGGTGCTCTGGATCCTCTATGTGTGGCGGGCCGTCGCGTATCGCCGTGCGATGCTGCGCGATTTGCGCGACCCCGAGGAGGCCTTCGGCTACTTCACGATCGTGGCCGGCACCGACGTGCTCGCGGTGCGCCTTTTCGCCGAGGGGCTGCCTGAGCTCGCGCTCCCCCTCGTGCTGTTCGCGGCGCTGCTGTGGTTCGTCTTCGGCTACACGCTGCCCTGGCAGGTGTTCCTGCTGCGCGATGGCAAACCGATCCTCTCCCGCACGAACGGCACCTGGTTCGTCTGGGCGGTCGCGAGTCAGTCGGTCGCGATCGGCATGGCGCGGGCGCAGCCCTTCGTCGACGGCGAGGCCGCCGCGTGGGTCGGCATCATCGCGGTGCTCACCTGGTCGGTCGGCGTCGCGCTCTACGCCGGCATCGCCATCCTGGTACTGCTGCGAATCGTCTATTTCGGCATGACGCCCGAAGAGTTCGAGCCGCCGTACTGGGTGGTCATGGGGGCCATGGCGATCGCGGTCGTCGCGGGGAGCAGCATCGTCGGGATGGAGGCCACGCCCATGGTCGACGCGACCCGCGAGCTGATCTCGGGAACGGTGGCGGTGTTCTGGGGTTTCTGCCTCTGGCTCATCCCGATGCTGATCGGCGCGGGGTTCTGGCGTCACGTGCTGCATCGCGTGCCGCTGCGATACGTGCCCGGCCTGTGGTCGCTCGTGTTCCCGGTGGGCATGTTCGCGGTGGCGTCGATCAATCTGGGTCGCGTCGATCGGATCCCCGTCGTCGAGCAGATCGGGCGGGTCGGCGTCGCGGTCGCGCTCGCAGTCTGGCTGATCGTCTTCGCGGGAATGCTCGTGCGGATCGTGCGCGGCGCGATGCAGGTGGCGGATCGCGGCGGCCGACCTCGGACGCCGGGTGACACTAACCTGGAGCGGTGACCGAAACCTCGCGCTTCCATCTTCAGACGACGCTCGTCGGCGACCCGAACGCGCCGGTGCGCGCGGTCTTCATGCACGGACTGTTCGGCCGCGGCCGCAACTTCAGCCGGATCGCGGCCGGGCTCGAGCCCGAGGCGCAGAGCCTCCTCGTCGATCTGCCGAACCACGGCGGCTCGGACTGGACGGAGCACTTCGACTATTCCGACGTCGCCGATCTCGTGGCGGATCACCTGCGCGGCGGCTTCGCGGCGTCCGGCCCGGTCGACGTGATCGGGCACTCGATGGGAGGCAAGGTCGCGATGGTGCTCGCGCTGCGGCACCCCGAGCTGGTGCGGCGCCTCGTCGTCGTCGACATCTCGCCGGTCTCGGCGGCGTCGTCGCGCGGCGAGTTCGAGCATCTGCTCGGTGCGCTCGCCTCTCTCGACCTCTCGACCGTGCATCGCCGCGCCGAGGCGGATGCCGCGCTCACCGGGCAGATCCCGAACGCCGTGGTGCGCGGCTTCCTGCTGCAGAACCTGAAGCCCGAGGGCGAGGGGTACGCGTGGGAGCCGAATCTGCAGTTGCTCAACGGCGAGCTCACCAGGGTGATGGCGTTCCCCGACTTCGACGGCACCCGGTTCACGCGCCCGGTGCTCTGGATCAAGGGTGCGAACTCGGAGTACATCACGGATGACGAGATCCCCGCGATGCGCGCGCTCTTCCCCGAAACGCGCCTCGTCGCCGTGCCGGGGGCCGGCCACTGGGTGCACTCCGAGCAGCCCGCCGTGGTGATCGAGGCGCTTCGCAGCTTCCTGCTTGCTGAGAGCTGACGGACGGCTGACCACGATCCGCCGCATTTTCGTACACTGGGGAGAGACCTTCTCAGTTTCGAAAGGATCAATGATGACCCACTCGTCGACCGGCCGCACGCTTCGTCGTGTCGGAGGCCTTGCAACCGCCGCCGGAACGCTCTTCATCGCCGCGGGGGCCGCCGCCTGGCTCACGGTGACCAAGCAGCTGCAGGAAGAGAAGATCACGGTTCCCGGCAACTCGAAGCTGCTGCCCGGTCGCCCGGTGCAGGGGCCCGCAACGGCATTCGCCGAGGCGCAGATCATCAAGCAGAACGCCGAGCGCGGGTCGGGCGGCCGCACCTTCGCCGATATCAGCGACGCGCTGCGCGGCCTCGACGGGGCGAGCGACGAGGCGCGCGAACTGCGCAATCAGAGCTCGGCGCTCTCCACGGCCGCCGCGCTGCGCACCTCGCTCATGACCTCGGTGCTCGCCTACGGGGTGAGCGCGTTCATCGCCGGTCTCGGGCTGCTGCTCACCGTGATGGGCTGCCAGCTGCGTCGCAGCGAAGACTGAAACGATCGACGAACCAGACGACGAACAGGCAAAGGAGCCTTCGATGACCCACTCGCTCGCAACATACATCGCCCTCCCCGGCACGACCGGCGAGGCCATGGAGCACTGGCACGAGGTGTTCGGCGGGGAGCTGCAGATCCTGCGCTACGCCGACAGCCCGATGCCCGCCGATGCCATGCCGTTCGCCCCCGATCCGCAGGCGGTGGCGCACGCGACGCTCGTCACGCCGGGCGGTGTCATCGCCGGCGGTGATGCGATGGATGACGGCACCGACTACAACGTGGGCGGCAGCGCCTACTCGCTGCTCTACACGACCGACACCGCTGACGAGGCTCGCGGCTACATCGACAAGCTGCTCGCCGGGGGCGGATCGATCGGGATGCCGTTCGAACAGGCCCCGTGGGGCGGCTGGTACGGGCAGGTGTTCGACCGCTTCGGCGTGATGTGGGCGTTCTCCTGTGAGTGAGGCGCTGAAGGGGCCGAAGTCGTACTTCCCGTCGATCGAGGCGAAATACGGCAAGTCGATCGACGAGTGGTTCGACGCGCTGCGCCCGTATGCGGGGCAGAAGCATATGGATCAGGTCGCCTTCTTGAAGGATCAGGGCGTGGGGCACGGGCACGCGAATGCGCTCGTGCACGTCTTCCGCGCCGAGAGGGACGGCGCCTGAGGTCGGCGCGATCCATCCCGCGATCGAGAGCGATTCGGTCCCCGAGGCTGAGTATCCGATCCACGTTCGGGCGGCACTTTTCCTGAGAATGGGTAGTCTGTCAGGGTGAAAGATGACGAACTGCGCGCCTTTCTTGAGTCCGCCACGGTGAGTGGAGACGAAGAAACGCAGGCTGAATCGAATGCCGCGGAGCCGGAAGCCGGAGATCGCGGGCTCAGTTTCGACGAGCTGATCGACCGGGGGATCGCGGGCGGGAATGCCGAAGGCTCGGACGACGAGAAGCCGATCGTGCTGCCTGGCCCGCCTCAGGCGCCGGGTGGGCGCGGAAGCGCGCCGCGCAGCACCGGGGGAGTGTCGCCGACGGTGCCGATCGTGACGCCTCCCGCACCGTCGAGCCCCGCGGCGCCTGCGCCGTCGTCGGCCGTGCCGGGTGCGGATCGCGGATCCGCGCCGACTGCTCCCGCCGCCGCGCAGCTGCCGCCGATTCCGGCGTCGGCGAACGACGATGCGTTCCCGCCGACGCAGCCGATGGTCGCGCCGGGTCTCGGCAGCGGCGATGACGACGGAGATTACGAGAAGATCGCCGTCACCGGAGGCGAGCATCGATCGCGTCATCTCATCCCCTGGCTGCTGGTCGCGGGCGGCGTGGTCGTCGCGCTTCTCGTCGCATTCTTCGTCGTGTCGTCGCTCTCGGGCGACGGGCGCACAGCGAACGATGCGAACTCGAATTCCGAGGCGTCCAACGGCGGTCAGAACACCTCGCCCAACGGCGATACGGGCAAGGGCGACTCGAACACGAAGCCGAGCACTTCGCCGAGTGAAAAACCTACGACGAAGCCGGCGACACCGCCGTCGACCAAGGTGCCATCCGTAGAGGTCGGGCCGACGATGAACATGCGAGTGGACAGCTGGGGCATCGAGGTCGACCTCTCGCAGAAGCTGGGAGACACCCGCTACCAGATCACGGGCGAAGATCTGGTGCTGACGAGCTCGCTGATCGCTTCGATGCCCGCCACGTGCGCCGGCGATTGGGGCATGACGAAGGCCGCCGACGGCACCTTCCAGGTGCTGAAACCGGCCGAGCGCTGCGCCGCTGCGCCCGAGCTGTACGACGAGCTCTGGGGCCTCATGGACGCGATGGTGAAGACGGCCCGGCCGCTGTAGGCCGCGGTCCGTCGCTCCCCTACTTCCCCGGGGGAGTCGCCCCGAAGAGCTCGGGCATCCAGGCGACCGCGAGCGGATAGCCGACGAAGCTCACGATGTCGAGCACCCAGTGCGCGATGATGAGCGGAAGCGCGCGACCCCAGCGATGGTACGCCCAGCCGAACACGCCGCCCATGATGGCGTTGCCGATGAAGCCGCCGAAGCCCTGGTACAGGTGGTAACTGCCGCGCAGAAGGGCGCTGCTCACTATGATGGCGACGACGCCGACCCCGAGTCTCTTCAACCGGTCGAAGAGGTACGCGACGACGATGAGCTCTTCGAGCAGCGCGGCCCGCAGTGCGCTGAGCACGAGCACCGGGATCGTCCACCAGTAGTCGCTGAGCGTCGAGGTGACCACCGCCACGCTGATCCCCATAGCTCGGCTCGCGATGTAGAGGCCGAGCCCCGGAATGCCGATCGCCGCGGCGAGGGCGAGGCCCCAGCCGGCCTCGCGGATCCACCACCCTGCGCGCCCGGTGACAGGCCGCCCGAGGCCGAGCGCTCGGAGGTGCGGCGGCCTGCGCCTCCACAGCAGGAAGGCGACGAGCGCCACCGGCGCGAGCCCGAACGCGATGCCGAGCAGTTGCAGGATGAGGTCGAAGACCGGGCGCGCGGAGGCCGGGTTGTTGATCGTCGCGGATTGATCGGCGAGCGCGGTTTCGCGCGTGACGCGCTCGATGATCCGCACGATCGAGATGACCGCCGAGGCGCCGAGGGAGAGCGCCAGGACGATCGCGATCTCCCAGCGCAGGCGGAGCTTCTCGGCGTGCTGCACGCGCCCAGGTTATCGCGTGAGACCTAGGGTAAAGTAGAACGTTCGCTCAAATTCAACCGTCAGGAATCCTGCTATGGCTCTCGCCACACGCGAAGACCTTCGAAACGTCGCGATCGTCGCCCACGTCGATCACGGCAAGACCACGCTCGTCGACGCCATGCTGCGTCAGACGAACAGCTTCGACGCGCACGCAGACGTCGACGATCGCGTAATGGATTCGAACGACCTCGAGCGCGAGAAGGGCATCACCATCCTCGCGAAGAACACGGCGATCTCCTACGAGGGCGAGCACGCGAAGAACGGGCCGATCACGATCAACGTGGTCGACACCCCCGGGCACGCCGACTTCGGCGGCGAGGTCGAGCGCGCGCTGTCGATGGTAGACGGCGTCGTGCTGCTGGTCGACGCCTCGGAGGGCCCGCTGCCGCAGACTCGCTTCGTGCTGCGCAAGGCGCTCGAGGCGAAGCTGCCCGTGATCCTGGCCGTGAACAAGACCGACCGCCCCGACGCGCGCATCGAGGCCGTCGAGGGCGAGGCGCAGGATCTGCTGCTCGGTCTCGCATCCGACCTCTCCGAGGAGAACCCCGACATCGACGTCGACGCCGTGCTCGACGTGCCGACCGTGTACCTCTCGGGGCGCGCCGGCGCCGCGAGCCACAACCGCCCGGCCGACGGCTCGCTGCCCGACGGCGACAACCTCGAGGCGCTCTTCGAGACGATTCTCGATCGTGTTCCCGCGCCCGTCTACGACGATGAGCACCCGCTGCAGGCGCAGGTCACGAACCTCGACTCCTCGCCGTTCCTCGGGCGCATCGCGTTGCTGCGCATGTACCACGGCACGATCCGCAAGGGTCAGACGCTCGCGTGGGTGAAGCACGACGGCTCGGTGCAGAGCGTGCGCATCACCGAGCTCATGCTGACGAAGGCGCTCACGCGCTACCCCGCCGAGAGCGCCGGCCCCGGCGATATCGTCGCGATCGCCGGCATCGAGGACATCACCATCGGCGAGACGATCGCCGACTTCGAAGACGTGCGCCCGCTGCCGATGATCGAGATCGACGAGCCCGCGATCTCGATGACCATCGGCGCGAACACCTCGCCGCTCGTCGGCAAGGTGAAGGGCCACAAGCTCACCGCCCGAATGATCAAGGATCGTCTCGACCGCGAGCTGATCGGCAACGTGTCGCTGCGCGTCGTCGAGACCGATCGCCCCGATGCCTGGGAGGTGCAGGGGCGCGGCGAGCTCGCGCTCGCGATCCTCGTCGAGAACATGCGCCGTGAGGGCTTCGAGCTCACCGTCGGCAAGCCCCAGGTCGTGACGCGTCAGATCGACGGCAAGACGCACGAGCCTTACGAGCACCTCACCATCGACACTCCCGAGGAGCATCTCGGCGCCATCACCCAGCTGCTCGCCGCTCGCAAGGGCCGCATGGAGAACATGGTCAACAACGGCACCGGTTGGGTGCGCATGGAGTTCATCGTTCCGTCACGCGGACTCATCGGCTTCCGCAGTGAATTCATGACACTCACCCGCGGCACGGGCATCGCGAACGCGATCTCGCACGGCTACGCGGAGTGGGCGGGCCCGATCGTCACGCGCAACAACGGCTCGATCGTCGCGGACCGCGCGGGTGTGGTGACGCCGTTCTCGATCATCAACCTGCAGGAGCGCATGTCGTTCTTCGTGCAGCCGACCGCCGAGGTCTACGAGGGCATGGTCATCGGCGAGAACTCGCGTTCGGAAGACATGGACGTGAACATCACCAAGGAGAAGAAGCTGACGAACATGCGTTCGTCGACGGCCGACAACTTCGAGTCGATGACGCCGCCGCGACAGCTGACGCTCGAGGAGTGCCTCGAATTCGCCCGCGAGGACGAGTGCGTCGAGGTGACGCCCGAGATCGTGCGCATCCGCAAGGTCGAGCTCGACTCGGTGGCGCGTGCGCGCGCCGCGGCGCGGGTGCGGGCGGCGCTCGCGAAGTAGCTCTGAGCTTCACGCTCGAGGGTGGGGGTGGATCGCCGAGGTGATCCGCCCCCGCCCTCGAGCCGTTCTCCGGGCGTGCGAGCCTCAGGGCGTCCCCGTAAACTGATGCGATGACGAGGCATTTTCTCCGTGACGACGACCTTTCGCCCGCCGAGCAGCGCGAAGTGCTCGAGCTCGCGGCCCGGTTGAAGGCTGCCCCGTATTCGGAGCGCCCGTTCGAGGGTCCGCAGTCGGTCGCGGTGCTCTTCGACAAGACCTCGACGCGCACGCGCTTCAGCTTCGCCGCCGGTGTCGCGGAGCTCGGCGGCAATGCGATCATCGTGAACCCGGGGGAGGCGCAGCTCGGCGTGAAGGAGTCGATCACCGACACCGCGAAGGTGCTCTCGCGCATGGTGTCGACCATCGTGTGGCGCACCTACGCGCATGCGGGTCTTGAGGAGATGGCGGCGCACGCGAGCGTGCCCGTGATCAACTCGCTGTCGGACGACTTCCACCCGTGCCAGATCCTCGCCGATCTGCAGACCATCGCCGAGCGCAAGGGCGAGCTGCGCGGCCTCACCGCGACCTATGTCGGCGACGCCGCGAACAACATGGGGCACTCCTATCTGCTCGGCTTCGCGACCGCGGGCATGCATATTCGCGTGGCGGGGCCCGCCGGCTATCACCCGCGCGAGGATGTGATCGCCGATGCCGAGCGCGTCGCCGCTGAGAGCGGTGGAAGCGTTGCGGTGCTCGTCGATCCGATCGAGGCCGTGACCGGTGCCGATGTGGTCATCACCGATACCTGGGTGTCGATGGGGCAGGAGAGCGAGAAGGCCGCGCGGGTCGCGACCTTCGGCCCGTACCGCGTCACCCCCGACCTCATGGGGTACGCGAAGCAGGATGCGATCTTCCTGCACTGCCTGCCGGCGTACCGCGAATACGAGGTCGCGCCCGAGGTCATCGACGGCCCGCAGAGCGTCGTGTGGGACGAGGCCGAGAACCGCGTCCACGCGCAGAAGGCGCTGATGGCGTGGTTGGTCGGGCAGGGGTGAGGCGCGCGATCCTCCTCGCTGGATCTGTCATCGCCTGATCCGCCCTCGTCGCGTGTGCTCGGTTCGCTTGCTTCTGCCGGAAAATCGGCCTTCGGCCGGAAGAATCTCCCGTATTTCTCCGGCGAAAGGCCGACTCTCCGGCTGAATCC
>JBDIAD010000049.1:0-8165 GCA_039812205.1 Leucobacter sp. | reverse complement strand
CCAGTGGTACGAGATCAGCAACTGGTCGCGCGGGGCCGATACGCGCTCGCGCCACAACCTCTCGTACTGGCGCGGCGCCGACTGGTGGGGGGCCGGCCCCGGGGCGCACAGTCACGTCGGGGCGTGCGCTGGTGGAACGTGAAGCATCCGCGCGCCTACGCCGAACGCATCGGCCGGCGGGTATCGCCGGCCCAGGCGCGAGAGGTTCTGAGTCGCGAGGCGATCCACGAGGAGCGCGTGCTCCTGGAGACGCGGATCTCGGAAGGGCTCCCGGTCTCGGCGCTCGAGGCGCACGAGCGAAGGGCGATCCCCGAACTCATCGCGGACGGCCTGATCGACGGCCGGGAGGCCATCGGCGGCCGCGTCGTCCCGACGCTTCGCGGCAGGCTTCTCGCCGATACCGTCGTGCACCGCATCCTCGCCTGAGCCATCTCGAAGCATCTCGGCGAGCTGCGTTAGACTGGCACTCGACAGTTCTGAGTGCCAACCGGGAGGTGAGCGTGTCGAGCGATCGAGTGAGCGAGCGCGGCCTTGCGGTGCTGCACGCCATCGTCGGGGATTACGTCGCCTCGAACGAAGCGGTCGGCAGCAAGGCGATCGTCGAGCGGCACCACTTCGGCGTTTCAGCGGCCACGATCCGCAACGATATGGCCCTGCTCGAGGAGGAGGAGCTCATCACCGCTCCGCACACCTCTTCGGGCCGCATCCCGACTGACAAGGGCTACCGGCTCTACGTGGACACCCTCACGAAGATCCGGCCGATGAGCTCGGCCCAGCGCGCGGCCATCGAGCGCTTCCTCGGCGAGTCGAACGATATCGACGACGCGCTCGCACGCAGCGTGCGGCTGTTGTCGCAGCTCACGAATCAGGTCGCGGTGGTGCAGTACCCCTCGCTGGCGCACGTCGTCGTGCGGCACTTCGAGCTCGTCGCCGTGGGCGACGACCGGGTGCTGTGCGTGCTCATCCTCGGCAACGGCGTCGTCGAGCAGCAGATCGCGCGTCTGCCCGGCGCGCGCATCACGGAGGAGTGGGTGCGGGGTCTGCGCAACCGTCTCAGCGAAGAGGTCGCAGGGCTGGCCCTCGAAGACGCCGTGGGGAGGGTGCAGCAGCTCGCGGCGAGCATCGACGGCTGGGCGGCGCCCGGCGAGGCGAAGGTCATCGCGGGTGTGCTCGCGGTGGTGCTCGCCCAGCTCCAGGCGAATCGCGGGGAGCGGATCACCATCGCGGGTACGGCCAACCTCTCGCGGCCGCTCGATTTCGCGAGCAATCTTCCCTCGGTTCTCGAAGCCATCGAGGAGCAGGTCACGCTGCTTCGGCTCTTCAACGAGCTCGCCCGGGAGGGGCGCGAGTTCGCAGCCTCGATCGGGCGCGAGAACGAACCGTACGGGCTCCCGGGCTCGTCGGTGATCGCTTCGAGCTACGAGAGCGAGGGGCGCATGCCCAGCGGGGTCGGCGTGCTCGGCCCGATCCGCATGGATTACGCCTCCAACATCTCCGCTGTGCGCGCGGTCGCGCGCTACCTCAGCAACCTGTTGCGCGACGAGCGCTAGCGCAATCACGAATCACGACACCAAGACGAGAGGCGGCCACGAGTGGCGGACCACTACGAGACGCTCGGCGTCTCGCGCGATGCGAGCCCCGAAGAGATCAAGAAGGCGTATCGGCGTCTCGCCCGCGAGCTGCACCCGGATGTGAATCCCAGCGAAGAGGCCTCGGAGCGCTTCAAGAACGTCACGCACGCCTACGACGTGCTGAGCGACCCGAATGAGCGGCAGCGCTACGACATGGGGGGATCCGGCGGTGGTTCGGCCGGTGGGTTCAGCGACATCTTCGAGACCTTCTTCGGCGGTTTCGGAGGCGGAGCGCGCGGCCCGCGCCCGCGAACGGAGCGCGGCGACGACGCGATGATCCGCATCGACGTCGAGCTTCGCGACGTGATCTTCGGGGCGCAGCGCGAGGTCTCCCTGAACACCGCGGTGCTGTGCGGGACCTGCCAGGGCTCGTGCTGCCAGCCGGGCACGAGCCCGACGACCTGCGATGTCTGCAAGGGCACGGGGCAGGTGCAGCGGCAGGTGCGCTCCCTCTTCGGCAACGTCGTGACGAGTCACCCGTGCGGCAGCTGTCAGGGGTACGGCAACATCATCGAGCACCCCTGCCTGGAATGCGCGGGCAAGGGGCGCGTGCGCGAGCGCCGCACCCTGACCCTCGACATCCCCTCGGGAATCGACACCGGCACGCGACTGCAGATGCGCGGCGGCGGGGAGGTCGGCCCGGCCGGCGGCCCCAACGGCGATCTGTTCATCGAGTTCCGCGTCATGCATCACGATCTCTTCAGCCGCGAGGACGACGACCTGCTCGCGACGCTCAAGGTGAGCATGACCGACGCGATGCTCGGCACGCATGTGAAGCTCGAGGGTCTCGACGGGGAGATCGAGCTCGATGTTCCCGCGGGATCGCAGTCCGGCGACATGATCACGCTGCGCGATCGCGGGATCCAGGGCATCCGCAGCACGTCTCGCGGAGATCTGCGCGTCGCCGTGCAGGTGGTCACGCCCCAGAAGCTGTCGAGCCGCGAAAAGGATCTCGTGCGACAGCTCGCCGCGCTGCGCAACGATGAGAAGCCGACCTTCGGGGAGTTCCAGCAGGGCTTCTTCGGGAAGATCCGCGACCGCTTCTTCCGGCAGAACTGACTCCCATGGCCAACCTCTACTACGACGAGACGCTGAATCCGGCGGATCTCTTCATCGGCGCGACCGTGACGATCTCGGGCGATGAGGCGCGCCACGCGGTGCGAGTGGCGCGCCTGCGCATGGGCGAGCAGATCCTCATCGGCAACACCCGCGGCGTCATCGCCCGCGGCGAGGTGTCGGGCGCGGATCGGGACGCCTTCTCCGTGCAGTTGATCGAGGTTCACGAGACCCCGGCCGTGCAGCGGTCGTTGACCCTGGTGCAGGCGCTCGCGAAGGGCGACCGCGACGAGCGTGCGATCGAGCAGGCGACCGAGTTCGGAGTGGACCGCATCATCCCGTGGCAGGCGGAGCGGTCCGTTTCGCGCTGGAACGACGAGGGCAAGGCGAACCGGGGCAAGGAGAAGTGGCAGCGCATTGCGCGGGAGGCCTCGAAGCAATCGCTGCGAGCGAGGGTCCCCGAGGTGCTGAGCGCGATCACGACGGCGGCGCTCGCGGCCCATGCGGAGGCCGGGGCACGGGTGCTTCTGCTGGATCCGCGAGCCCACCGTCAGCTCAGCGAGTACGCGCACACCGCACTGCTCGACTATATGCGCGCCGCGAACGACAGCCCCGGATATGCGGACGCATCAAGTGGGGCGCTTCTCGTGGTCGGTCCGGAGGGCGGGATCAGCGAGGGCGAACTGACCGTGCTCGAGGCGGCCGGCGCCATACGACTGCGGCTGGGGGGAACCGTGCTGCGCACCTCCTCGGCGGGGCCCGCCGCGCTCGCCGTGCTCAACGTCGTGCTCGGGCGCTGGTAGAGCGCTGTAAGGGAGCGGTACGGCGAAGGTCGCGCGGCTAGACTGATCGCATGGCTCACGACACCGTCTTCGGCAAAATCATCTCCGGCGAGATCCCGGTCGAGAAGCTTGCCGAAACCGATCGCGTCATCGCATTCCCCGATATCGCGCCGCAGGCGCCGGTGCACATTCTGGTGGTCCCGAAGACCGGGGAGTACGCGAACGTCGTGGAGCTCGCCGCAGGGGATCCGAGCCTGCTCGCCGAGATGGTCGACGTCGCGCAGCAGCTCGCGGATCGCCTCGCGGACGGGGACTTCCGGCTCGTGTTCAACAGCGGTGCGGGAGCCGGGCAGACGGTGTTCCACGTGCACGCGCACGTACTGGCGGGCGGCCTGCGAGAGGACGCTCTCTAGTGGCGGACGCCGAGGCAGATCTCCGCCGAACGGTGCTGCTCACCGGGGTCGATCTCGCGCAGTTCCTCGGTCACCGCGACGCGCTCATCGCCGATCTCGAGCGTCTGCACCCCGCGGTGCAGTTCCATGCGCGCAATCACGTGGTCACCCTCGTGGGCCCCGCCGACGAGGTGCGCGCGGCGGAGCGCGTCGTGAACGATGTGCTCGAGATCGCGCGGCGCAGCGGAGCGGTCGGCCCGAACGATGTGCGCGAGGCCACCCGCATGGCGGTCCGCGGCGACGGGCCGACGGCGGCGCAGATGCTGAGCGAGCCGATCCTCACCGTGCGCGGGCACGCGATCCGCCCCCAGACCCGCGGGCAGCGCGACTACGTGGACGCCATCGACGCGCACACCATCACCTTCGGGATCGGCCCCGCCGGCACCGGCAAGACGTATCTCGCGATGGCGAAGGCGGTGCAGGCGCTGCAGCGACGCGAAGTCGCGAAGATCATCCTGACACGCCCGGCGGTGGAGGCGGGGGAGCGGCTGGGATATCTGCCCGGCACGCTCGAGGACAAGATCGATCCGTATCTGCGACCGCTCTTCGACGCGGTAGGGGCGATGATGGATGCCGAGACCGTGCCGAAGCTGATGGCGAGCGGCACGATCGAGGTCGCCCCGCTCGCGTACATGCGCGGGCGCACGCTCAACGAGTCGTTCGTGATCCTCGACGAGGCGCAGAACACGACGCCCGAGCAGATGAAGATGTTCCTCACGCGCCTGGGCTACGGCTCGAAGATGGTGGTGACCGGGGATGTCACCCAGGTCGACCTCCCGGCGGGATCGAGCGGTCTGCGCGTGGTCGGCCGGGTCCTGCGAAACGTGGACGACGTGCACTTCTCGGAGTTGAGCTCGGACGACATCGTGCGGCACAGCCTCGTCGGTCGCATCGTCGACGCGTACGCGGCCTACGACGAGCAGCGGCTTCAAGAGACGGCGGCGCGGAAATCCGATCGGGGAGCGAGCTCATGAGCATCGAGATCAACAACGAGTCCGACTTCGAGGTCGATGAGACGCGCCTGCAGCATCTCGCGACGTTCGTGCTCGAAAGCCTGCACGTGCACCCCGATACCGAGGTCGGGATCTCGCTCGTCGACGAACAGGCCATGGAGCAGCTCCACGTCCGCTGGATGGACGAGCCCGGCACCACCGATGTGCTGAGCTTCCCCATGGACGAGCTGCGCCCGGGGCGCTCGGATCAGGTCACGCCCGCGGGGCTGCTCGGGGACATCGTGATCTGCCCGCAGGTCGCGGCGGTGCAGGCGGACGCCGCCGGGCACGACACGGCGACGGAGATGAACGTGCTGCTCACCCACGGCATGCTGCACCTGCTCGGCTTCGACCACGCGACTCCCGAGGAGGAGGCCGAGATGTTCGGGCTGCAGCGCGATCTGCTGCTGAGCTTCTCGGTGCGCGACCGATGAGCGGCGAACCCGATTCCCCGGCGTTCTTCACGAGGGTGGCGGCCGCGACCAAGCGCATCGCCGGGCGCGTGGCGCTGGGGCGGGGGCGGCTGCGCGACGGCGAGCAGTTGCTCTCGATCGTGGATCAGGCCGCGGAACAGGAACTGCTCGAAGAGGACGACCGCGACTACATCCACTCGGTGGTGGAGTTCGGCGAGACGATCGTGCGCGAGGTGATGGTCCCGCGAACCGACATGGTCACGATCGAAGCGGAGCAGAGCATCCGAGAGGGGCTCGAACTGCTGCTGAGCTCGCGGCACTCGCGCATCCCCGTGGTCGCGACGGGGGACTCCGACGAGGTCGAGGGCGTGATCTATCTGCGGGACGCGAGCGGCTTCGTGCTGCGCCGATCCGCCGAGTCCGAGGAAGCGCCGGTGACCCGGATCATGAAGCCGGCGGTGTTCGTGCCCGAACTGCAGCGCGCCGACGATCTGCTCAGGCAGATGCAGCGGCAGGCGAATCACCTGGCGCTCGTGGTCGACGAGTACGGCGGGATCTCGGGGCTCGTGACGATGGAGGATCTCATCGAGGAGCTGCTCGGCGAGATCAGCGATGAGCACGATCGCGATGTCGCGGAGATCGTGCCCGCCGCGGACGGCGGATACGTGGTGAGCGCGCGGCTGGCCGCCGAGGATCTCGGCGAGCTCTTCGACATCGAATTGGACGACGACGAGGTCGACAGCGTCGGAGGACTGTTCGCGAAGCATCTCGGGCGTCTCGCCGACGAAGGGGACACCGTCGTGATCGACGGGATCGAATTGACCGCGCTCGCGACCGAGCGCCGCCGGCAGCGTCTCGTGAGCGTCGGCGCCCGCTGGGTCGGCGATGACGATGCGGCGAATGAGGCCGCAACAGTGACATCAGAGACACGTGAGGACGACGATGAGTGACACCGAGTTCCGGGCGGGCTTCGCCTCCTTCGTCGGGCGGCCCAATGTGGGCAAGTCCACGCTGACCAATGCGCTGGTCGGCGAGAAGGTGGCCATCACGAGCCCCAAGCCGCAGACGACGCGCCGGGTGATCCGGGGAATCGTGCACCACGAGAACGGGCAGCTCATCCTGGTCGACACGCCGGGGATCCACCGCCCCCGCACCCTGCTCGGCGAACGGCTGAACGCGCTCGTCGAGAGCACGCTGGGCGATGTCGACGTCATCGGCTTCTGCGTGCCGGCGAACGAGAAGCTCGGCCCCGGCGACCGATTCATCAATGAGCGGTTGAACGACTTCCCGCGCGCGAAGAAGGTCGCGATTCTCACGAAGACCGACGAGGCGAGCCAGAGCCAGATCATCGAGCAGCTCGCCCTGCTGGGCTCCCTGCGCGAGTGGGACGCGGTGGTGCCCATCTCCTCCGTCGCGCACGATCAGCTCGACGTGCTCGTCGACGTGCTGCTCGAGCTCATGCCGCAGTCCCCGCCGCTCTACGACTCCGAGACGACGACCGACGAATCGGAGGATGCGCGGATCGCCGAGCTCATCCGCGAGGCGTCGCTCGAAGGGGCGCGCGAGGAGCTGCCGCACTCGCTCGCGGCGACTGTCGACGATCGCGAGGAGCGGGAGCCGAACGACGACGGAACGCCGGGGCTCCTGGAGATCTACGCGTCCATCTACGTGGAGCGCGACAGCCAGAAGGGCATCGTCATCGGCAAGGGCGGATCGCGTCTGCGCGAGGTGGGGGAGCGCGCTCGCCGCGGCATCGAGGAGCTGCTGGGGCGCCGGGTGTACCTGTCGCTCCGCGTGCGGGTGGCCAAGGACTGGCAGCGGGATCCCAAGGCGCTCGACAAGCTCGGACTCGGCTGATCGGTTGGGCGCCCCGCAATGAGGGTGCTATGATGACTTCGTGCTGTACGGCCTGCTTCTCCTTAGCTGCCGCGACGAGTCCTCGACTTCTTAGAGTTTCCTGGCCTCCCTCGTCGCGGTGTTCGTGTTGGCTGGACAGATTTCACGCGAGAGAAGCAGAAGAACCATGGAAAACATGCAGCAGCCGTCGGGGATGCCGACGCATCGGTATCGCCCGTACCACGAGATCATCGAGGTGGATCTCCCCGATCGCACCTGGCCCGCCGCTCGGATCACGCAGGCGCCCAGATGGTGCGCCGTCGACCTTCGAGACGGGAACCAGGCGCTGATCGACCCGATGGGACCCGAGCGCAAGCGGATCATGTTCGATCTGCTCGTGCGCATGGGGTACAAGGAGATCGAGGTCGGCTTCCCGAGCGCGAGCCAGAGCGACTTCGATTTCGTGCGCCAGCTCATCGAGGAGGACGCGATCCCCGATGATGTCACGATCCAGGTGCTGACCCAGGCCCGCGAGCATCTGATCACGCGCACCTACGAGTCGCTCATCGGGGCGAAGCGGGCGATCGTGCATCTGTACAACTCGACGAGCGTGCTCCAGCGCGACGTCGTCTTCCGCGAGGATCGCGAGGGCATCAAGAAGATCGCGACCGACGGCGCGAGGCTCTGCGTCGCCAGCGAGAAGATCTGTCCCGACACCGACATCTACTACGAGTACTCGCCCGAGTCGTACACCGGCACCGAGCTCGAGTACGCCGCGGAGGTCTGCAACGCGGTGCTGGAGATCTTCGAGCCGACCGCCGAGCGCAAGGTGATCATCAACCTGCCGGCCACGGTCGAGATGGCCACGCCGAACGTGTACGCCGACTCCATCGAGTGGATGAACCGCCACCTGAACCATCGCGAGAACGTGATCCTCTCGCTGCACCCCCACAACGATCGCGGCACCGCGGTGGCCGCGGCGGAGCTCGGCTACATGGCCGGC
>JBDIAD010000048.1:0-8316 GCA_039812205.1 Leucobacter sp. | reverse complement strand
GGCCTGGCGCGAGCCTGCTCCCGGGGCGGTTCGGGCGGAGATCCGCACATCCGGCTGATGCACTCGAGAGAAACCTCCGCCCGAACGGTACTTCTCAGCCGAATCTGCATGAGCGACGGCCCGCTCAATCGGAGAATGGGGCTTCATTCGGATGATTTCGGCTCAAACATCCGATTGAAGGGCGATTCTCCGACCGAATGGTCCGTGGTGGTCGCGCGGGCCGTGCGGGCGCAGGAAAACGAGTGACGCCCGTTCCCAGCGGGAACGGGCGTCACTTCGAAACAGCGCGGTTTACAGTGCTGCAAACGCTGCACGCAGGAGCTCAGCGGTCTCCGACGGAGTCTTGCCGACCTTCACACCTGCGGCCTCGAGGGCTTCCTTCTTCGCCTGAGCGGTTCCGGCCGAGCCCGAGACGATGGCGCCTGCGTGGCCCATGGTCTTGCCCTCCGGAGCGGTGAAGCCCGCGACGTAGCCGACGACCGGCTTCGTCACATTCGCCTTGATGTACTCCGCGGCGCGCTCCTCGGCGTCGCCGCCGATCTCGCCGATCATCACGATCGCCTTGGTCTCGGGATCGGCCTCGAACGCGGCGAGCGCGTCGATGTGCGTGGTGCCGATCACGGGGTCGCCGCCGATGCCGATGGCGCTCGAGAAGCCCAGGTCGCGCAGCTCGTACATCATCTGGTAGGTCAGGGTGCCCGACTTCGACACGAGTCCGATCGGGCCCTTGCCGGTGATCGTCGCGGGCGTGATGCCGGCGAGCGCCTCGCCCGGGGTGATGATGCCGGGGCAGTTCGGGCCGATGATGCGGGTCTTGCCGCCGGTCGCCTTGGCGTGGGCCCAGAGCTCGGCCGAATCCTTCACCGGCACGCCCTCGGTGATGATCACGAGCAGACCGATCTCGGCGTCGATGGCCTCGATCGCGGCGTCCTTCGTGAAGGCCGGCGGCACGAAGGCCACCGACACGTCGGCGCCGGTGGCGGCCATGGCCTCGCTCACCGATGCGAACACCGGCAGCTCGACGGCGTTGCCCGAGGCGTCCACGTGCGACACCGTGGTGCCGGCCTTGCGCGCATTCACGCCGCCGACGATGTTGGTGCCCGCCGCGAGCATACGCGCGGTGTGCTTCGTGCCCTCGCCGCCGGTGATGCCCTGGACGATGACCTTGGAATCCTTGTTCAGGAAGATCGACATGCTTTTGCTTCTTTCCTAATGTCTCGTAAGTCTCGTCAGCGGATCAGTTGGCGTTCGCCAGCTCGGCGGCCTTGTCGGCGCCCTCGTCCATGGTCGCGGCCTGCACGACGAGCGGATGATTCGCCTCGTTGAGGATGCGGCGACCCTCTTCGACGTTGTTGCCGTCCAGGCGCACGACGAGCGGCTTGTTCGCCGCATCGCCGAGCTTCGCGAGCGCGCCGACGATGCCGTTCGCGACCGCGTCGCAGGCGGTGATCCCGCCGAAGACGTTCACGAAGACCGACTTCACCTGCGGATCGCCGAGGATGACGTCGAGACCCGCGGCCATGACCTCGGCCGAGGCGCCGCCGCCGATGTCGAGGAAGTTCGCGGGCTTCACGCCGCCGTGCTTCTCGCCCGCGTAGGCGACGACGTCGAGCGTCGACATGACGAGGCCCGCGCCGTTGCCGATGACACCGACCTCGCCGTCGAGCTTCACGTAGTTGAGATCCTGAGCCTTCGCCTTGGCCTCCAGCGGATCCTCGGCCGCCTTGTCGGCGAGCGCGGCGTGATCCTCGTGGCGGAACTCGGCGTTCTCGTCGAGCGACACCTTGCCGTCGAGAGCGACGATGTTGCCCTCGCCAGTCAGCACGAGCGGGTTGACCTCGACCAGCGTCGCGTCTTCGCCGACGTACACCTCGTACAGCTTCTGGAAGACCGGGACGACCTTCGCGACGAGCTCCTCGGGGAACTTCGCGGCGCGCGCGATCTCCTCGGCCTTCGCGGCGTCGATGCCGGTGCCGGGGTCGACCTCGATGCGGGCGAGCGCCTCGGGCTTCTCGACGGCGAGCTGCTCGATCTCCATGCCGCCCTCGACGCTGCACAGCGACAGGTACGAGCGGTTCGCACGGTCGAGCAGCACCGAGAAGTAGAACTCCTGCTTGATGTCGGCGCCCGCGGCGACCATGACGCGCTTGACGACGTGGCCCTTGATGTCGAGGCCGAGGATCGCCTGCGCGGCCTCGAACGCCTCGTCGGGATTCTTCGCGACCTTCACGCCGCCGGCCTTGCCGCGACCGCCGGTCTTGACCTGGGCCTTGACGACGACGACACCGCCGAGCTTCTCAGCTGCTGCGCGCACCTCCTCCGGCGTATCGGCGACGATTCCGGCGAGAACCGGCACTCCGTAGCGTTCGAATAGGTCTCGTGCCTGGTACTCGTACAGATCCACGTAAGTTCCTTCAAGGTTGAGATGTGCTTGCGACGAGGCTAAAACGTCTCGAAGTCGCGAAACGCGACCAAAATCAAAGCTTAGCACCGTCGTGCAGAGGGTCAGCGCCTGGCCTTCGCCCGGTAGAGCTCGCCGTCGGCCCGTTCGAGCGCCTGAGCGAGCGGCGCGGCGGGGTCAACGGCACTGAGCCCCCACGACCAGCGGTACGGGGCGGAGGCCGAAGCCTCCGTCAGGAGCTCCCCCACGGCGCCGATGTCGCGATGGATGAGCAGGATGAATTCGTCGCCTCCGACTCGGGCGATGAGGTCCCGGGATTCGAGGGTGGATCGCCACAGCTCCACCGAGCTGCTGAGCGCATCGTCCCCCGCGGCATGCCCGTGGGAATCGTTGAGCCCCTTGAAATCGTCGAAGTCGATCGCGGCGACGGTCAGGGCCTCGCCTCGTCGGCGGGCGCGCGCGATGACGAGGCGGCCCTGGGCGTTGAGGCCCCGGCGGTTGAGGGCCCCGGTGAGCGAGTCGGTGTGGGATTCAAGCGTGACGCGCCTGCGCAGGTACATGCCCGATTCGAGGCAGAACCAGGCGATGAGCACCGCGTACATGATGGCGAGCGACGACGAGAACTCGTGAGTGACGATCCTCGGCAGCAGCGTGGTGCCCACCGCCATGATCGAGAGGTAGATCGAGAGGGCCACCCTGGCGAGCCACTGCACGAAGAACCAGCCGAGATAGACGGCGACGATGGGGGCTTCGAGAATGGCGTTCATCTCGACATGCGCGTGGCGCAGCAGTTGCAGGGAGAGGATCGACCAGCCGGAGATGCCCGCGACGAAGCACAGTCCCATCCACCACGGGTAGCGGCGCCCCAGCACCAGCGGGATGACCGTGAAGCAGAAATAGAACGCGATGCCGATCGCGATCACTCGTCGTTCGATGAACTCGTGGCCGATGATCGCATCCGCGATCATGACGAGCATGAGGGTGACCGCGAACAATGCGCTCACCAGCGAGAATCGGGATTGCCGGGCGAACAGCATGTGCCACGGCAGCGGTGGCCGATCGTGTCGCCGACGCAGCTGGAAGCTCGTCATCGGCGCAGCTCTTTCGCCCGGTAGAGCTCGGCATCGGCTCGCGCGAAGAGCGTGTCGACCGTGTCATCGGGCGTCAGTTCGGCCGCGCCCCACGACCACGGGTGCAGGTTCGCCGACGCGAGTCTGCGCGCCGTGGCCTCCGCCTCTTCGAGCGAATCCCCGATGAGCAGCACTGCGAACTCATCGCCTCCGATCCGCCCGACCGTGTCGGTTCCGCGCAGGTTCTTGCACCACCATGCGACCGATTCGGTGAGCACGAGATCCCCTCGCGCATGCCCGTGCTCGTCGTTGAGCTCTTTGAAGTCGTTGAAATCGATGAGGAGCAGACTGCTGACGCGCTGTTCGGAGCGCCGGCTCGAAAGCTCCCGCTCGACCCGTTCCCGGAACGCCTTGCGGGTCATGGCCCCGGTGAGCGCATCCGTCGCGAGCAGATGCTCGGAATGCGACCAGAGGATCGACCCGACGATGAAGCAGAGAATGCTCACGATGATGACCTGGAGGGCGGTCGGCACGCCGAGCACCCCATCGGGGTGGAAGAGCGGATCGCTGAAGAGCATGATGGTGACGAGCGTCATCATCACCGCCATGATCCAGCGCCCGTACGGCCGCTTCACGAACCACCCGAGATACAGCGCCGCGATGGGCAGTTCCTGAGCGCTGGAGACGGCGGACTGCTCGTTTCCGAACGGGCCGAGGAAGATGAGACTCGCAATGGTGAACACCCCGACGCAGACGAGGCCGATCCCGACCGGGAAGCGCGACCCGTACCAGAGGGCGAGGCTGCCGAGGACCAGGGTGAGCACGAGCAGGCACCAGTTGATGATCCAGTCTGCCGGGTCGAGATTGGTGATGAGATCGTAGACCAGGGTCGCGACGAAGATCGCGGCCGCTGCAGCCAGATACAGCGAATGCGGATTCTGTCTTCCCCAAATTCGCGCCAGCACGCCACACTCCCTTGGCTGGTCCATCTCATGCGCACACGCGGCACACTCTTTGAGGCTAACCGATGATCTCCGATTCGCTCCGAATCGCAAGATGGCTGACCGTTATCGCATAGGAAAATGGACGAAATTCACTCGATCTTCGAAATCGGGGACAGTTTAATCAACAGCTTCCGCTCGCCCACGGTGTCGAACACGGCGTGGGCCACCCGCTTCGACCCCGCCCCTCTGATTCCGGTCACGCGCCCCTCGCCGTAATCGTCGTGTCGAATGCGATCGCCCGGATGCAGTTCGAGTTCTTCGCCCGCGACGGCGCCGATACCGACCATGTTCGGGAAGCCGTTCCCCGCCGCCTGGGCCTCCTTCGCGCGACGCTTGCGCTCGCGCCACGCGTCGAGCGCAGATTGCATATTGCCGCTCGCCGGCTCGGAGACGGCGCCCGACGCACCCCCGGATCCGAACGCGACCGGTGAATCGCGGTGCGAAGAGCCTCGTGAGCCGCGACCGTACGAGCCGCTCCGGCTCGCGTTGAGGGCGCGCGATTCGCTGCCGCCGCGCCCCGTCACCTCGCCCGGCGACTGACGCCAGTCGATGAGCTCGGCGGGGATCTCCTGCAGGAAGCGCGAGGGCATCGCGACCCCGATGTCCCCGAAGGTGGCGCGCGTGCTGGCGAGTGTCAGGTAGAGGCGCTTGCGAGCTCGGGTGATGCCGACGTACATGAGCCGCCGCTCCTCGCTGATGCCGCCGATCTCGTCGACGGACATCTGGTGCGGGAGCAGCCCCTCCTCGACGCCGGTGATGAAGACCGCCGGGAACTCGAGTCCCTTCGCGGTGTGCAGCGTCATGAGCGACACCGTGCCGCTGCGATCGTCGAGATCGTCGGCCGCCGCGACCAGGCTGACCTCGGTGAGGAATTCGAGCAGACCCGCGCCCGGCGCTCGGACGTCGAACTCGCGCGCGACCGCCACCAGCTCCTCGAGGTTCTCGGCGCGGGCCTCTTCCTGCGGATCGCGTTTCTCGCGCAGCTTCTCGATCATCTGCGTCTCGTCGAGGATGAGCTTCAATACCTCTGCCACGGGAGCGGGCTGCTTCTCCTCGCCCTCGCGATCGGTCGCTCCGCCCCCCGCGGCGAGCCGCGCCGCGCGTTCGAGGAGCCCGCCGAGCTCGAGGATCGTGCCGCGGACCTTCGGCCCGAACCCGATCTCGTCGGCGCGCAGCATCGCCTCGTGGAAGGTCAGCCCGTTCGCCTCCTGATGATTCGCGAGCTGCGCCTCGGCCATCGGGCCGATGCCGCGCTTCGGGGCGCCCAGCAGTCGCGACCACGCGATCGGGTCGTACGGATTCGCGATGCTCGTGAGGTACGCCAGCGCATCCTTGATCTCCGCGCGCTCGTAGAACTTCGTGCCGCCGAGCACCCGGTACGGCACCGCCGACCGGATCAGCAGTTCTTCCAGCGCGCGCGTCTGCGAGTTCGTGCGGTAGAACACCGCGATATCGCTGTATGCGAGGCCGCCCCGGTGCAGGTCTTCGATCTCCTCGGCGACGAAGCGCGCCTCGTCGTGCTGCGAGTAGCCCGTGAACCCGGTGATGGGCAGCCCATCGCCCTCGGCCGTCCAGAGATTCTTCTCCTGCCGGTCGAAGTTGTTGCCGATGACCGCGTTCGCGGCCGACAGGATGTTCTGCGTCGACCGGTAGTTCTGCTCGAGCTTCACGACCTCGGCGCCCGGGAAGTCGCGCTCGAATTCGACGATGTTGCGGATGTCGGCGCCGCGGAACGCGTAGATGGACTGATCCGAATCGCCCACGACCGTGAGGCTCGCGCCGGGGATCCGCCCCTCGGCATCGAGTTCGAAGGGTCTCACCGGCGGCTGCAGGCGCTCGATCTCGCGGAGCTCGACCGGGCGCGTGAGCTCGCGGATGAGGGCGTACTGCGCGTGATTCGTGTCTTGGTACTCGTCGACGAGAACATGCCTGAAGCGTCGTTGGTAGACCGCCGCGACATCGGGGTGCGCGCGGAACAGGTGCACCGTCTGCCCGAGGAGATCATCGAAGTCGAAGGCGTTCGCACGGCGCAGCTCGCTCTCGTACGCGCGGAAGATCTCGACGAAGATGCGCTCGCGCGGATCCGCCTCGTTCACGGTCGCCGCGTAGCCGTCGGCATCGTTCAGCTCGTTCTTCAGGCGGGAGATCTTCGCCCCGGTGTTCGCCGGGGTGAAGCCGTAGCTGTCGGCCTCCGTCTCCTTGATGATGCGCTTCAGCAGCGCCCGCGAATCGGCGCTGTCGTAGATCGTGAAGCCCGACACGTAGCCGAAGCGCTCGGCCTCGCGACGCAGGATGCGCACGCACGCCGAGTGGAAGGTCGAGATCCACATTCCCTCGATGGCGTCGCCCAGCAGATCGTGCACGCGTTCGCGCATCTCGGCCGCGGCCTTGTTCGTGAAGGTGATCGCCAGGATCTGACTCGGCCACGCCTCACGATTGCGGATCAGCTGCGCGATGCGATGCGTCAGCACTCGGGTCTTCCCCGAGCCCGCGCCGGCCACGATGAGCAGCGCCGGCCCGCGAGCCTCGACGGCTCGCCGCTGCTCGGGGTTCAGCCCCGCGACGAGCGGATCGTCCCCGCCTGCCGCGCTCTCTGAAAACGGGACCCCGTCGTGGCCGAGAATCTCAAAATCGCTCATCGTGCTGCCAGTCTACGAGCCGCCTCCGACATGATAGAAACATGACGACTGCGACCCGCCCCCTGGTTCTCGTGTTCGCGACCGGTGGAACCATCGCGATGCGGCAGACGGATCGCGGGCTCGCGATCGACCCCGATTTTCCGGCCGCGCTCGAGGCGATGGTGAGCGCCATCTGCGCCCCGCTCGGCGTGGACTACCGCATCAATCACTCGCACCCCCACATCGACAGCGCGAACGCGGATGCCGATACGGCCCCCCGATTCGCGGCCGCCGCGCGCAGTCGCATCCGCACGGTGAGGCCCCGCGGCGCGGTCGTTCTGCACGGTACGGACACGCTGGCCTACACCGGCGCACGGCTCGCATTCGAGTTCGACGGGCTCGGAACGCCGGTCGTCATCACGGGAAGCCAGTTCCCGCACGGTCAGATCGACGGGGACGCCTTCGAGAATCTCCGCCTCGCGATTCGCGCGAGCCTGCGCGCGGGGAGCGACGCGCCCGTGTCCATCGCGTTCGGCGGATCGATCGTACCGGCCGTTCGCGCGTCGAAGACCGACGCCGAAGGGCTGCAGGCCTTCACCGCCGCGCGCGCCCTCGCGCCGGATCCGGTCGGCACCGCGGCCGCTCCCCTCGGCGAGTCGGAGCATCGCGCGTCGCGACGCATCATCGGCTTCCGTTTCGTGCCGGGCATCACCGCGGCAGATCTCCGAGCATCGATCGGCGGCGCGCCCGACGGCCTCGTGCTCGAGTGCTACGGCAGCGGCACGGCCCCGACCGACCGCCCCGGCATCACCGAGGCCCTGCGCGAGATCTGCGGCGCGCTGCCGGTCGTCGCCGTCACCCAGTGCGACCGGGGAACCGTCGACTTCTCGCGCTACGCCGTGGCTCGCCGTCTGGAAGAGTGCGGCGTGATCGACGGCGGCGACATGACGTTCGAGGCGGCGCTCGCGAAGCTCGGCTATCTGCTCGATCACGGCGTCACGGGCGCATCGCTCGGCGCCGCGATGCGCATGAACCTCGTCGGCGAGCGCGGCTAGGCCGAGGAGCCGGCCGCCTCTTCGTCGACGAGCGATCGCATGAGCGCCGGGTGATCCACGAAGACCCCGTCGACCCCAGAGCGGATCACCCGCAGCCACTCCGCCCGCCAGTCGCCCCAGGCCGCGGCGTCCCCGCCGGTGCGGAATTCGCGCGCGAGGAAGCGGTTC
>JBDIAD010000047.1:0-8425 GCA_039812205.1 Leucobacter sp. | reverse complement strand
CAGGAGAGTGAGGCGGCTTGAAGCGTCGGCTCGTGCCGCCGGAACGGATCAGCGGGAGGCCGAGGGGCCCGAAGGCGTGACTCCGCTCTGACGAAAGGCTGCAGCGTAGTGTCGTCCCGACGGGACTGCGGTGCGCTGCGGCATGATCCCGGGGGCAGGGCCTGCGCTGCCGCCCGGGGTCACGCATCGACTGATTGACAGGCCGGCACGGTCCGCCGACATGCGGCGCCATGATGCGCCGTCTTACCCTCGCCGCCCTGCTCCTCCTCGCCATCCCTGCGCTGGCCGAGCCGCAGACCTTCCGCGTCGTCAACCGCACTGGCGTGCCGGCGACGGAGCTGAACGCCGACGCGGCCGACAAACGAGCCGTCCCGATCGTGATCCCGAGCGTCCGCGGCGACATCGTCGATCGCGACGGCCAGGTGCTCGCCACGACCGACGAGAGATACGACGTGCAGCTCTCTCCGAAGAACGCGCGGCTGAACGATGGAATGTTCTGGCGGCTCAACCCGGATGGCGTCGGCACGACGCAGGTCAGCGCCGAGGAGGCATTCGCCGAGATCGGCGGGATCACCGGGCAATCGGGGGAGGAGATCGCGAAGATCGTCGACGACGCTCTCGCCGACAATCCGAAATCCGATTTCGCATACGTGAAGCGAAGCGTCGATCTCACGACGCTCAGCCAGCTCAAGGCGCTCGCGATTCCGTGGCTCACCTTCGACACGAACTATGCCCGCGTCTACCCGAACGGCGCGGTCGCCGGGAATCTCACCGGTTTCGCCGGCGCCGATTCCGTGCCCCAGGCGGGCATCGAACTCTCCCAGGACGCCTGCCTCGTCGGCGTCGACGGGGAGGAGACCTACGAGCGCGGCGCCGACGGCGTGGCGCTCCCGGGCAGCGTCGTGGTGAATCAGCAGGCGGTCGACGGAGGCACCGTGCAGCTCACGATCGACCTCGATCTGCAGTACGCGGCGCAGCAGATCATCAACAAGCGCGTTGCCGAGGCCGGTGCCGCGTGGGGCCGCATCACCGTCATGAACACGAAGACCGGGGAGCTCGTCGCGGTGGCCGAGGACGGATCGGTCGATCCCAACGACGTCGGCGCCTCCGACCCGACGAAGCGCGAGGCCCGCTCCTTCGTCGATCCTTACGAGCCGGGGTCGACGTTCAAGACCATCACTGCCGCGGCCCTCATCGATCAGGGCGCGGCATCGCCGGCCACGCAGAACCTCACTCCCTGGACCTGGGAGCCGGAGGCGAATGTGCGATTCAGCGACTCCTTCCAGCACGGACCGATGCCGTGGACGCTCACGGGCATCATGGTGAACTCCTCGAACGTCGGCATCTCGATGCTGGGCAATCAGCTCAGCGCGCAGACACGCTACGACTATCTGCGCGCGTTCGGCATCGGCGAATCGACGAAGTCGGGAATGCCGCTGGAGGACTCCGGCCTGCTGTACACCCCCGACAGCTGGGACCGGCAGACGAGCTACAACACCATGTTCGGGCAGGGCGTGTCGTCCACGATCGTGCAGACCGCGGGCGTCTATCAGACCATCGCCAACGGCGGACTTCGCGTGCCGCCGTCGCTCGTCGCGAGCTGCACCGGCGCCGACGGCACGGTGCAGAAGCCCGATCACGGCGACCCCGTGCAGGCGGTCTCAGGGAGCACCGCATCGCAGATGATGCAGATCCTCGAGAACGTGGTGGAGCAGAGCTGGGTGAAGCCGTACGTGCAGATCCCGGGATACCGGGTCGCCGGGAAGACCGGTACCGCCGAGCAGGCGGACGGCAACGGCGGGTACCGCGCCGACTTCGTGCACAGCTTCGTCGGGATCTTCCCGGCCGACAAGCCGGAGTTCGTCGTCGCGGTCTCCATCGCCTACCCGGCCAACCCGGATGCCGGCTCGATCGCGGCGGTGCAGAGCTTCCACGACACGGCCGAGGCGACGATCCGCAGCTTCCACATCCCGCCGTCGAGCGGCACCTTCGATCCGCTCCCCGTGACCTACTGAGCAATAGGATCGTAAGGTGACGAAGACCGAGCTCCCCTCGCCGATGCGCCCCCACACTCCGCCGGTTCCGCTGAGCCGGCTGGTCGACGCGTTCGGGCTGCTCGGCGCCGATGCGCGATCGGGGACGGATCGCGTCGACGTCACCGGAGTGAGTCTCGATTCGCGCACGATCTCCCCGGGCGATCTCTACCTGGCGCTTCCCGGCTCACTGGCCCACGGCGCCGCGTATGCGCCGCAGGCCGTCCGGGCCGGCGCGGTGGCGGTGCTCACCGACGCCGCGGGTGCGAGACTGCTGGCGGCCGAGGCCGCGCTCGCCGTGCCGGTGCTCGTCTCCGAAGCCGATCCGCGCGAGATGGCCGGCCGCGTCGCCGCCCGGATCTACGGCACCGAATCGCCGGGGGTGCCCGTGTTCGGCGTCACCGGTACCAACGGCAAGACGAGCGTGGTCTATACGCTTGCCGCCCTGCTGGAGGCCGTGGGTCTGCACCCCGGTTTCAGCAGTACCGCCGAGCGCCGTGCCGGTGACGCGGTCTTCGAGAGCGATCTCACGAGCCCCGAGGCGCCCGAGCTGCACGCACTGCTCGCCATGATGCGAGAGCGGGATGCCGAGAGCATCGTGATCGAAGTATCGGCGCACGCGATCGCCCGACACCGCATCGACGGCGTGCACTTCGACGTCGTCGCCTTCAACAACTTCTCGCAGGATCACCTCGACGACTTCGGGGACATGGAGACCTACTTCCGGGCGAAGCTCGCGCTCTTCGCGCCCGAGCACGCGGCGCGCGGGGTCGTGGTCGTCGACACCCCGCACGGGCAGCGCATCGCCCGCGAGGCGCGGATCCCGGTCACCACGCTCTCGACCGAGTACGGCATGAACGCCGACTGGCATCTCGCCGTCACCGCGCAGTCGCTCGACCGCGTCTCTTTCGCCCTGCAGGGCCCTGAAGGAGCGCGATTCCGCGGATCCATCCCGATGCCCGGGCGCTTCATGGCGGAGAACGCCGCGCTCGCGCTCATCATGCTGCACGAGGCGGGCATCGGCCTCGACGACATCGCCGCGAAGCTCGATCGCGGCACCATACCGGTGCACATCCCCGGGCGCCTCGAGCTCATCGGAAACGCCGAGCCGGGGCCGCGCTTCTATGTGGACTACGGCCACACACCGGGGAGCTTCCAGGCGATGCTCGACGCGCTCGCCGAGGTGGTCGAGGGCCGCATCATCTTCCTGTTCGGGGCGGACGGCGATCGCGACCGCAGCAAGAGAGCCGAGATGGGCCGGATCGCGGCGGCCGGGAGCGATACGGTGATCGTCTGCGACTACCATCCGCGCTCGGAGGACCCCGCCCAGATCCGTGCGGAGCTGATCGCCGGGGCGCGATCCGCATCCCGAGCAGAGGTCATCGAGGAGCCCGACCCGCGCCGCGCGGTTCGGCTCGCGGTTTCGCTCGCCGAGCCGGGGGACGTTATCCTGTATGCCGGCCCAGGCCACGAGGATTATCAGGAAGTCGCCGGGCAGAGAATCCCGTACTCGGCGCGAGATGAAGTACGCGGTGCGCTCCGCGAGGCAGGACTGTTGTGATCGCACTGACCTTGAGCCAGATCGCCGAGGCCGTGAAGGGGCGGCTGGTGCTCGGCACGAGCGGCGCCACCGGTGAGACGGTGATCTCGGGAGCCGCGCAGACCGATTCGCGCGAGGTCGGACCGGGCGAGATCTTCTTCGCCCGCATCGGCGAGGAGAGCGACGGGCATCTCTACGCGGAGCAGGCGGTGGATCGCGGTGCGGCGCTGCTCGTCGTGCAGCACGAGGTCGCCGATCGCGTGCCGCAGATCGTCGTCGAGGATTCGACTCTCGCGCTGGGGCTGCTCGCGAGCGCCGTGGTGCACCGCGTGCGGGCGCTGGGCGGGCTCACGATCGTCGGGATCACCGGATCCAATGGCAAGACCACGACGAAGAACCTCGTCGCCGCGATGGCCGAGCGGCTGGGGGCCACCGTGGCCAGCCAGAAGTCGTTCAACAACGAGGTCGGCGGCCCCGTCACGATGCTGGGCGTCACCGAGGGCACGCGCACGCTCGTCGCCGAGATGGGCGCGAGCGCCGAGGGCGAGATCGCGCGACTCACGGCGATGGCGCCTCCGAACATCGGAGTGGTGCTGTCCGTCGGGCACGCCCACGCCGGGGTGTTCGGGGGGATCGAGACCACGGCGCGGACGAAGTCCGAGATGGTGCGCGACCTTCCCGCGGACGCTGTCGCAGTGCTCAATCGCGACGACCCCTACGTCGCCGCGATGGCGGCGATGACCGCCGCCCGGGTGCGCTGGTTCGGCCGCAGCGATGCCGCCGATGTCTGGGCCGACGGCATCGAGGTGAGCGCGAGCGGGACGCGATTCACCCTGCACGCGGACGGGGCATCCGCTCCCGTGTCGTTCGCGGTGCTCGGCGAGCATCACGTGAGCAATGCGCTCGCCGCCGCGACGGTCGGCCTCGCGCTGGGGCTGAGCCTCGCCGATGTGATCGAGGTGCTGGAGGCGGCGACGCTCGCGGCGCCCGGGCGCATGCAGGTGCTCGGCGGGCGCGACGGCATCACCATCGTGAACGATGCCTACAACGCGAGTCCCGAGTCGATGAACGCGGGGCTGAAGACTCTCGCGCAGATCGCGAAGCCCGGCGGTCGCACCGTCGCCGTGCTCGGCGAGATGCGGGAGCTGGGGGAGATCTCCGGCGAGGAGCACGACCGCATCGGGGTGCTCGCGGTACGACTGCGCCTCTCGCAGCTCGTGATCGTGGGCGCCGGGGCCCGGCGCATGCACATCAGCGCCATCAACGAGGGGGCCTGGACCGAGGGCGAGAGCGTGTACTTCGAAACGCAGAACGAGGCCTTCGACTACCTCGCCGCCTCGCTGCGGCCGAACGACACGGTGCTCGTGAAGTCTTCGCTCGACGCGGGGCTTCTGACACTGGGCGACCGACTCGGGGAGGCATTCGCATGATCGCACTGCTCGCCGCGGGAGGCATCTCGCTGCTGTACTCCCTGCTGCTGACGCCGCTGTTCGTGCGGGGCTTCCGCCGTCTGGGGTGGGGCCAGTTCATCCGGGAGGACGGCCCCGAATCGCATTTCGCCAAGCGCGGCACTCCGACGATGGGCGGCCTCGTCTTCGTGAGCGGCACGGTGCTCGCGTATTTCTGCGCGAAGCTGATCGCCGACGAGCCCCCGACCCCCTCTGCTCTGCTCGTGCTCTTCATGATGGTGGGGCTCGGCATCGTCGGGTTCATCGACGACTTCATGAAGACCCGCAAGCGCCAGTCCCTCGGGCTCGGCGGCTGGGCGAAGATCGCGGGTCAGGTGCTGATCGCCGTGGCCTTCGGCCTCCTCGCGCTGAACTTCGCGAACGATGAGGGGATCACCCCCGCCTCGACCAGCGTCTCCTTCGTGCGCGATCTGCCGATCGATTTCATGGCGCTCGGCACGATCGCGGGGATCATTCTCTTCCTGCTCTGGATCTCCGCCATCACGGCGGCATCCTCCAATGCGGTGAACGTCACCGACGGTCTCGACGGCCTCGCCGGCGGGGCGACGGTGCTCGTGTTCGGGGCGTACGCGCTCATCGGCTTCTGGCAGTCCGCGCAGTCGTGCGCGAGCTCGCCGGGCGAACCCGGATGCTACCTCGTGCGCGATCCGCTCGATCTCGCCGTGGTCGCCACCGCGATCGTCGGCGGCGTGGTCGGGTTCCTCTGGTGGAACACGAGCCCGGCTCAGATCTACATGGGCGATACGGGATCGCTCGCGCTCGGCGGTGCGCTCGCCGCCATCGCGATCCTGAGCCGCACCGAGCTGCTGCTGCTGCTCATCGGCGGCCTCTTCGTGATCGAGGCCGGCTCGGTCATCGTGCAGCGCTTGTACTTCAAGGCCACCAGGGGCAAGCGGATCTTCCTGATGAGCCCGATCCACCACCACTTCGAATTGAAGGGGTGGGCCGAGATCACCGTGGTCGTGCGATTCTGGGTGATCGCGGGGCTCTTCGCCCTCTCGGGGGTCGGGATGCTCTACGCCGAGTGGATCTGGCAGTGGTAACGGCCTGGAATCGCGATCGCGTGCTCGCGCTCGCGAGCTGGCACGATGATTGGACCGGGCTCCGCGTGGCGGTGCTCGGGCTCGGCGTGACCGGTTTCTCCGTCGCCGACACGCTCGTCGAGCTGGGAGCCCGGGTGCGGGTGGTCCACCGGGGGCGCGATGGAGACCGCGAGCGCCTGCTCGATGTGATCGGCGCAGAGCGCGCGAGCCTCGAGACGGATGCCGAGCAGCTCGACGACCTGCGGGCGTTCGCGCCCGATCTCGTCGTCGTCTCGCCGGGATACCTGCCGGACCACCCGCTCACCGAATGGGCGCTCGCGCGGGGGATCGTGGTGTGGGGAGACATCGAGCTCGGGTGGCGACTGCGCGACAAGACGTCTCGCGTCGCGGACTGGATCTGCGTCACCGGGACGAATGGCAAGACCACCACCACGCAGCTCACCGCGCACATGCTGCTCGCGGGCGGCCTGCGAGTGGCGCCCGTGGGAAACATCGGAACGCCCGTGCTCGACGCCCTGCGCGACCCGCAGGGCTACGACGTGCTCGTCGTCGAGCTCTCGAGCTACCAGCTGCATCGACTCGGCGAGATCTCCCCGTTCTCGAGCGTGTGCCTGAACCTCGCCGAGGACCACCTGAACTGGCACGGCTCCATGGAGGCGTACGCGCGCGCGAAGGCGCATGTCTACGACGGCGTGCAGGTCGCCTGCGTGTACAACCGCTCGGATCTCGCGACGGAGCGCATGGTCGAGGGCGCCGATGTCGTCGAAGGCGCCCGGGCGATCAGCTTCGGCCTGGATTCGCCGCCCCCGAGCGGCTTCGGTCTCGTCGACGGGATCCTGGTCGACCGGGGCTACCACGACGACCGCCGGAACGAGGCCTTCGAGCTCGTCACCCTCGACGAGCTGCGCGAGGCGGGGCTCGCCTCGCCGCACCTCGTGGAGAACGTGCTGGCCGCGGCCGCGCTCGCGAGATCCCGCGGCGTCTCGCCGGAGGACATCGCGCGGGCCGTGCTGAGCTTCCGCCTCGACGAGCACCGCGTGCAGGAGCTCGGCGTGTTCGACGCCGCCCCCGGCGTGAACTGGGTCGACGACTCGAAGGCGACCAACGCCGACGCGGCCGATGCGGCCCTGCGCGCCTACGAGCACGTGGTGTGGCTCGTCGGCGGGCAGCTCAAGGGCGTCGACATCGCGGCGCTGGTGGCGAAGCACGCGAAGCGGCTTCACGGCGCTGTCGTGCTCGGCTCCGATCGCACCGAAGTGCTGGCGGCGCTTGCGCAACACGCCCCGGGGGTTCCGGTCATCGAGGTCGTGCCGGGAGACACTGGTGACGTGATGACCGACGCGGTTGCGGCGGCCGCGACTCTCGCCTCCGCGGGGGACACGGTGCTGCTGTCGCCGGCGGCGGCATCGCTCGACCAATTTACCGACTACGCCGAACGCGGCCGCTGCTTCCAGGCCGCGGTGCGGGCCTTCACCGGAGGTGATGCGGGTGACGACCACGCACCGGCCGGGAACGCGCGCGACTGACGAGTCGGCGCGAACCCATCGCCGCGCGCAGGGGCACGGTCCAGGCGCAGGGTCCCCGGGCGCATCCGGCCGCGCGCGGATCCGTCTCGGCGGCGCGCTCCCCGGAACCGGCGGCGGCGCGGTCGCCGGTCTCTACGCGCTCACCTTCCTGCTGGTCGGCATGGGGCTCATCATGGTCCTCTCGGCATCGTCGATCACCTCGTATCTCGACAACCAGGGGTTCTTCGGCCGCTTCTGGAGGCAGGTGCTGTTCGCGGTCATCGGCATCCCGCTGATGCTGATCGCCGCCGTCATGCCGCTCTCGTTCTGGAAGCGCTGGGCCTGGTGGCTCCTCGCACTCGGCCTCGGTCTGCAGCTGCTCGTGTTCAGCCCGCTCGGCATCAACCTGTACGGCAACCGGAACTGGATCTCGATCGGCGGCATCTCGGCCCAGCCCTCGGAGGTGCTGAAGCTCGCCCTGATCGTGTGGATCGGCACCGTGCTGCTGAAGAAGGAGCGATTGCTCACCCAGATGCGCCACGAGCTCATCCCCGTGGTGCTCCCCGGTGCGCTGCTCGCGCTGGGCGCGGTGCTGCTCGGCGACGACCTCGGCACCACACTGATCATGGGACTCACCGTCCTGGGGGCACTGTACTTCGGCGGGGTGAGCTGGAAGACGCTCGGCGTGTGCGTCGGCGGCGCGCTGCTCGCCACGGCATTCTTCCTCTTCTCGAGCCCGAACCGCATGAATCGACTCATGGGGCACGCGAGCGGGAACGAGGACTACAGCGGTCTCGGCTGGCAGCCCCTGCACGGCCTCTGGGCGCTCGCGGGC
>JBDIAD010000046.1:0-8483 GCA_039812205.1 Leucobacter sp. | reverse complement strand
GGCATCTCGGTCGAGTTCAGCCATCACGAGGGTGGCCCCGGCCAGAACGAGATCGATCTGCGCTACGCCGACGCGCTCACCACCGCCGACAACATCATGACCTTCCGCACGGTCGTGAAAGAGGTGGCCATCAGTCAGGGCGTGCACGCGACCTTCATGCCGAAGCCGCTCTTCGGGCAGCCGGGAAGCGGCATGCACACGCATCTCTCGCTGTTCGAGGGGGATGTGAACGCGTTCTACGATCCCGCGGCGAAGTACCAGCTCTCGCAGACCGGGCGCCGCTTCGTGGCGGGCCTGCTGCGGCACGCTCCCGAGTTCACCGCGGTGACGAACCAGTACGTGAACTCGTACAAGCGCCTCTGGGGCGGCGACGAGGCGCCCTCGTTCGTGAGCTGGGGGCACAACAACCGCTCGGCCCTCGTGCGCGTGCCCATGTACAAGCCGGGCAAGGGCGGCAGCGCCCGCGTCGAGTACCGCGGCATCGACAGTGCCGTGAACCCGTACCTCGGATACTCGGTGCTGCTGGCCGCGGGGCTGCGCGGCATCGAGGAGGAGTACGAGCTGCCCGATGAGGCCGAGCACAGCATCTGGGCGCTGAGCGACGGGGAGCGGCGGGCCATGGGCTTCGATCCGCTGCCGAGCAGTCTCGAGCACGCGCTCGCCGTCATGGAGCGCAGCGAGCTGGTCGCCGAGACCCTCGGGGAGCAGGTGTTCGCGCATCTCATCCGCGAGAAGACCCGCGAGGTCGAGGAGTACCGCAACCAGGTCACCCCGTTCGAGCTCGAGACGATGCTCGATACCATCTAGGTCGCGATGGCGGATCGGTCGGCGTCCCTGCAGCTCGGGCAGTTCGCGCGCGCCGGGTTCCAGGATCTGAGCGGATCGCGGGCGACGCTGATCGAGCTCGCCCGCGCGGCGGAACGAGCCCCGGAGGAGCTCCTCGCCATCTTCTCGGCCGCCGCGGATCCCGATACGGCCCTGAAGCGCATCAGCGAATTCGCTTCGCAGCACCCGCGCGCGCTGCGGGGCATGGACCGGGTGAAGTGGGAGCGGTTCGCGCTGCTCGTCGGCGCATCGCCCGCCCTCGGGAGCTTCTTCACGCGCAATCCCGAGCGGCTCGAGGAGATCCTCCTGCGCGGAGGGCGACTGCACGCCGCCGACGAGTTGAGGGCCGAACTGCTGCTCGCGGTGGGGGTGGACCGCGGGTCCGCGGACGCCGCCGCGCCGACGGCCGGTCTCGTCTCCGTCCAGGGAGCCCGCGCCCTGCGGATCCGCTACCGGGAACTGCTCGCGGAGATCGCGCTCTGGGATCTCATGCGCACCCTCGATCGTGCTGCGCCGACGGTGCTGCCCGATGTCGCCCTCGCGCTCACCCGTCTCGCGGAGGCGGCGCTCGAGGCGGCGCTGGCCGTTGCTCGCGCGACGTTGATCTCGGGGGAGTCGGGCCCGGCGGTGGCCGCCGAGCGACTCGCCCTGACGCGGCTCGCGGTGATCGCGCTGGGCAAGTGCGGCGCCGAGGAGCTCAACGTGGTGAGCGACGTCGACGTCATGTTCGTCGCCGATGCGCTCGAGGGGGCGCCGGAGCCAGGGGCGGCGGGATCCGCCATCGACCACGATGCGGCGCTGCGCATCGCCACGCGTCTCGCCACGGAGCTGATGCGCGCGATCCAGGAGCCGGGGATCGAACCGCCTCTCTGGGAGGTCGACGCGAATCTGCGGCCCGAGGGGCGTCAGGGCGCGCTCGTGCGCAGTCTTGCGTCGATGCAGTCGTACTACGAACGATGGGCCAAGGCGTGGGAGTTCCAGGCGCTCTTGAAGGCTCGTGCGGTGGCTGGCGATCTGCCTCTGGGGCGCGAGTTCATCGCCCGTGTCACTCCGCTGATCTGGGCGTCGGCGACCCGTGAGGACTTCGTGGGATCCGTGCAGCGCATGCGCGAGCGCGTGACCGAGCACATTCGCGAGGGCGAGCTCGACGTGCAGCTGAAGCTCGGCCCCGGCGGGCTGCGCGACATCGAGTTCAGCGTGCAGCTGCTCCAGCTCGTGCACGGGCAGCACGACGAATCGCTGCGGGTGGCGGGGACGCTGCCGGCCCTGGAGGCGCTCGCGGCGGGCGGTTACGTCGCGCGGACCGACGGGGAGGATCTCGCGGGCGATTACCGACGGTTGCGCGTGATCGAGCATCGGCTGCAGTTGCGCGATCTGCGCCGGACGGCGATCATGCCGCGCGATGAACCCGAGCTGCGCGTGCTCGCGCGGGCGACCGGTCTCGCGCGCACCGCGGACGAGCTCACCGAGCTCTGGGAGGGCATCAAGCTTCAGGTGCGCAATCTGCACCTGAAGATCTTCTACGCCCCGTTGCTGGGCGCGGTCGCGGCCCTTCCCGAGGGGGGCGTGGCGCTCAGCGGCGACGGCGCGCGGACGCGTCTTTCGAGCGTGGGGTTCGCCGATCCGGACGGCGCGCTGCGCCATCTCGCGGCGCTCACGAGCGGCAATACGCGGTCGGCGCAGATTCAGCGCACGCTGCTCCCCGTGCTTCTGAGGTGGATCGCGGACGGCACCGATCCCGATTTCGGCCTGCTCGCGTTTCGACGGGTGAGCGAGGCGAACCGGGACGCCCCCTGGTATCTCAGGCTGCTGCGCGACGGCTCGGCGGCGGCGGAGCGCCTGGCGCATGTGCTCTCGTCCTCCCGCTTCACCGCCGATCTTCTGGAGAGCACGCCGGAGGCCGTTGCCTGGCTCGAGCGCGATGAGCTCATGCGGCCGCTCGCCGCGCAGACGCTCATCGAGGAGATGCGCTCGCTCATCTCGCGCCGGGAGAGCGCGGAGGACGCGGCCGCGGCGGTGCGCACCGTGCACCGGCGGGAGGTGCTCCGGCTCGCGCTCGGGCGGATGACGGGGGTGATCGACGACGACGCGGTGGCCGGAGGGCTCGATGCCGCGCACACGGCCCTGCTCGACAGCCTGCTGCTGGCGCTCCGGGCCGATGTGGAGCCGGAGGAACGGGCCTCGAGGGAGGCGCTCGAGATCGCCCTCATCGGCATGGGGCGTTACGGCGGGGGAGAGCTCGGCTTCGCCAGCGATATCGACCTCATCGCGGTGTATCGGGTGCCGGAGGGCTTCGACGGGGCCGATGCGCAGCGGGGCGCGGAGCGCCTGGTCGCCGAGCTGCGCCGCCTCGTGGGCGATCCGCGATTCTCGGTGGATCTCGATTTCGATCTCCGCCCCGAGGGCAAGAACGGGCCGATCGTGCGCAGCCTCGACTCCTATCGGGCCTACTACGAGCGGTGGTCGGTGACCTGGGAGGCGCAGGCGCTCTTGCGTGCGCGATGGGTCGCCGGCGACGAGGCCCTCGGCAGCGCATTCGAGGAGCTGGCGGATGAGATCCGCTATCCCGACGAGTTCCCCGAGGCCAGCGTGCGCGAGGTGCGGCGCATCAAGGCCCGCGTCGAGGCCGAGAGGCTGCCGCAGGGAGCCGATCCGAAGCGCCACTTCAAGCTCGGACCGGGCGGCTTGAGCGACGTGGAGTGGCTCGTGCAGCTGCTGCAGCTGCGGTTCGCCGCGGCGCACGGCGGAATGCGTACCGTGTCGACGCTCGGCGCGCTGGAGGCGGCGGAGGCTGCGGGCGTGATCGACGGCTCCTCCGGCGATCAGCTCGCTCGGGCGTGGAAGCTGGCGGGCGCGCTGCGGGGGGCGATGAAGCTGTGGTCCGGCCGCGGCTCCGACGTGCTGCCGGGTTCCCGCGTCGATCTCGAGGGCATCGCCGGCGTGCTCGGCATGCCGCATGGGCGCACCCGCGAGATCGAGGAGCAGTGGTTCGCCGTGAGCCGACGGGCGCGGGCCGTGGTCGAGCGGGAGTTCTACGGGTACCGGCCCGACGAGTTCGGTGGCGGATCGGTGAAGATTTGGTGAACAGTCGACCGAAAAGGCTGGCCTTGCGCTCGAAAGAAGCGTAACCTAATCGTTATGAACTACTTGAATTCGTTTTTGGAGGCTCTGCTCTCCGATGACGGGATGACCCTCGACGATGAGGCCGATTCCTAGATTCGCGTTCCTCGGCATCCGGTTCTCATATGAGGCCTTACCGTCAGCGAAGAGCAGTGGAACACATGTGTGGCCGGAAGCCCGAGGGCTTCCGGCCACATCCGTATGCGCCGCGGTTCACGCGCCGGGCGACCTCGTCAACGGATCCTCCCGGCGGCGGGTCGCTCACACGCCGTAGTAGAGCTCGAACTCGTAGGGATGCGGGCGCAGGGCCATCTGGGCGATCTCGGTCGTGCGCTTGAGGGTGACCCAGGTCTCGATCATCTCCTCGGTGAACACGCCGCCCTCGAGCAGGAAGTCGTGGTCGGCCTCGAGCGCCTGCAGCGCCTCCTCCAGCGAACCGGGGACCTGCGGGATGTTCTTGGCCTCCTCGGGCGGGAGCTCATACAGATCCTTGTCGATCGGCTCCATCGGCTCGGTCCGGTTGCGGATGCCGTCGAGACCGGCCATGAGCTGCGCCGCGAATGCGAGGTAGGGGTTGCTCGATGCGTCGGGTGCGCGGAATTCGATGCGCTTCGCCTTGGGGTTCGAACCGGTGAGGGGGATGCGGATCGCGGCCGAGCGGTTGCCCGCGGAGTAGGCGAGGTTCACGGGAGCCTCGTAGCCCTTCACCAGGCGGCGGTAGCTGTTGATCGTCGGATTCGTGAAGGCGAGCAGCGCCGGGGCGTGCGCAAGGATCCCGCCGATGTACCAGCGGGCGATATCGGAGAGGCCCGCATAGCCGTTCTCGTCGTAGAAGAGCGGTGCGCCCTCCTTCCAGAGCGACATGTGCGTGTGCATCCCCGAGCCGTTGTCGCCCAGCACCGGCTTCGGCATGAACGTCGCCGTCTTGCCCCAGAGCTCGGCCGTGTTCTTCACGATGTACTTGAATTTCAGCACGTCGTCCGCAGCGTTCACCATGGTGTTGAAGCGGTAGTTGATCTCGGCTTGGCCGGGCGCCCCCACTTCGTGATGCGCGCGCTCGAGGTGCAGACCGGACTCGATCAGGCGCAGCGAGATGTCGTCCCGCAGATCGGCCTGCTTGTCGACGGGGGAGACAGGGAAGTACCCGCCCTTCTGCCGGGTGGTGTTGCCGAGATTGCCGCCCTCCATCTTGCGGCCCGAGTTCCAGTGCGCCTCCTCGGAGTCGATCTCGTAGAAGCTGCGACGCGGCGTCGTCTCGTAGCGCACCGAGTCGAGGATGTAGAACTCGGCCTCGGGGGCGAAGAACGCGGTGTCCGCGATGCCGGTCGACGCGAGATACCGCTCCGCCTTCTTCGCGATCTGCCGCGGATCCTTCGCGTAGATCTCGCCCGTGCGCGGGTTGTAGATGTCGAAGATGAGCACGAGCGTGCGTTCGGCCCGGAACGGATCGACGTACGCCGCCGTCACATCGGGGATGAGCTGCATATCGCTCTCGGCGATGCCCGAGAAGCCGGCGATCGAGGAGCCGTCGAACATCTGCCCGACCTCGAAGAATTCGAGGTCGACCGTGGAAGCCGGAATGTTGAAGTGCTGCTGCACGCCGGGGAGATCGGTGAAGCGGATATCTACGAACTTCACGTCCGTATCCGAGATGAAGTCGATGACTTCCTGGGGGGTGCTGAACATTCTGCTCCTCGGTGATGGTGGCACACGATCCGTGTATGGGACCACACTACGGCACCCCTATTTCCTGGCCGTGAGTGCCGTGTTTCGGAAGTGTTACGGCCGCGCTCTAGACTTGCCGTATGCCCGAGACTTCACGACCGCAGCGCTTCGGAGATCTCGAACCGAGCAAGTGGCCGGGGGAGCGGCTCGGTCTTCCCGAGGACGGCCCGCTCTCGGTCGGACGCCTCGGTCGACGCGTGATCGCGATCCTCATCGACTGGGGCATCGCGATGGTGATCGCCCTGCTCTTCGCGCCGTACAACACCGCCGCGCACACGTGGATCACCTACGGCGTGTTCCTGCTGATGCAGATCCTCTTCATCCCGACCATCGGCGGCTCGATCGGGCATCGCATCGCCGGTCTGCGCGTGATCGCTCTCCAGGGCGGGTGGATCGGCGCCTGGCGCCCGGTGGTGCGCACCGTGCTGCTCGGGATCGTCATTCCCGTGCTGGTCTGGGACTCGGATCAGCGCGGTTTTCACGACAAGATCGCCGGGACCGTGCTGGTGCGGATGTGACTCTCGGGGCCTAGCGGGGGCGCCCCGGACGCACCTTCGTGGGGTCCATCCCCTTCGGGATCCCGATCGGCGAGCTCTGCAGGGATGACAGGCGATTGTAGACCGCGATGACCTCCGGACGGGTGAGCGCCGGCTTCAGGCGGATCAGCGTCTTGGAGAGCTTCGCGAGCGGCACGCCGCCGCCGTCGGGGCCGACGTACAGCTGCGTGATCTTCACGTTCGGAAGGGTGCGCTTGAGCTGCGTCATCTCCTTCGCGATCAGGGGCTTCAGACGCTGCGCGCCGCCCTCGGCGATGACGACGACTCCTCCACGGCCCACCACTCGGTACAGCGCGTCCTGCTGGCGGGTCACCGCGACGGGAACCTCGGATCCGCGCCAGGTGCGGCGCAGCGCGCCGTTGATGACCGCGCCGACGGCCCCGGGCATGCCTTCGATCTGCTGGTACGCAGTGCGCTCCGCTCGCCGCCCGAGCACGATCATCGTGATGAGCACGCCGAGGAGGATGCCGAGGATCGGCCAGAGGATCCAGCCGATGACACCCACCTGCGCCCACAGCGCGAACGCCACGACCAGGATGATGGGCGCGAAGAAGGTGATCAGCAGGATGAGGGGAGCTTGCGATCCGTCTTCTTCGTGCTGCGGTAGATCTGCACCATTTGCTTGATGCGACCGGGTTCCTTTTCCGCCTTCTGAGTGTCTTTCGCCATAGGGTCTAGCTTATCGTCGTCCACAGGCGGCGAATACCGCCACCATCGGCGCGATCTCCACAAAGGCCTCAGATGGCGGATCATCCGGCCGGTGCCGATGCAGACTCGCCGCATGGGTTTCACGCTGCTTCTCGATCGCCTGCGTCGCGGCGCGCGCCCCGGTGCGGTCTCGGAAACGGTTCAGCCGCTGCGGATCGGGCATGTCGCCTGGCGGCTCGAGGAGCTGTGCCGGGTAGGGATCTGGGCGCGTGAGAGTGGCTACTGCCTGGGGCCGCTGCGGCCCGAGGAGATCGTGTGGGGGCCGCGCGGTGCGACACGGGCGACGACGGTCTCGCGCGGCGCCCGATCGCGCGCGTTGCGGCATCTGCGCGACGGGCACGACGCGGTGTGCCGGGCCCTCGGCGTGCCGGCGGGCGCGATGCAGGGGCTCTTGGAGGCCTGGGGCGGCGAGCTCGGCGCCCGGTTCCTGCGCGAGGCGGTCGCGGAGTGCGTGGAAGACGTCTCCCGGTTTCCCGTCTGGGAGGCCGCCGGGGCGCTGGAGTATCTTCGCTTCCATGTCAGCAGGCTGATCACACCGGTGCGGCCCCCGCATTCACCAGGTGAACGCGAGGGCCGCAGCGTGAGATGGGACTAGATCTCGAGGTCGGCCTCGAACTGCGCGGCCTCGAGGCGGCTCTTCACCTGGGTGAGGAAGCGCGCCGCGTCGGCGCCGTCGACGATGCGGTGATCGTAGGAGAGCGCGAGGTATACGGTCGAGCGCACCGCGATGGCGTCTCCGTCGGGGCTCGACACCACGACAGGCTTCTTCACGACCGCGCCCGTCCCGAGAATCGCCGACTGCGGCAGGAACACGATCGGGGTGTCGAACAGCGCACCGCGCGAACCGGTGTTCGTGACGGTGAACGTGCCGCCCGAGAGCTCATCCGGCTTCAGGCTGTTGCTGCGGGTGCGCTCGGCGAGATCCGCGATCTCCTGCGCGATCTGGGCGATGTTCTTCTCACCGGCGTCGCGGACGACCGGGGTGAGCAGGCCTCGCTCGGTATCGACGGCGATGCTGATGTTCTCCGCCGCCGGGTACACGATGCTGTCGCCCTCGATGGTCGCGTTCACCACCGGGTGACTGCGCAGCGCCTCCGAAGCGGCGAGCACGAAGAACGGCAGGAACGAGAGCTTCGCGCCGGTCTTCGCCTCGAACTCCGCCTTGCGAGCCGCACGCAGCTGCGCCACGCCGGTGACGTCGACCTCGACCACCGAGGTGAGCTGCGCGCTCGCCTGCATCGACGCCACGGCGCGATCGGCGATGACCTTGCGCAGACGGCTCATCGGGGCCGTCGTACCGCGCAGCGGCGAGATCTCCGCCGGTGCTGCGGGCGCCTGCGGCGCCGCGGTCGCGGCGGCAGCGGGTGCGGCCTGCGCAGCGGCGAGAACGTCTTCCTTGCGAATGCGGCCGCCGACACCGGTGCCGGTGATCGCCGACAGATCGACGCCGGACTCGGCGGCGAGCTTGCGGACGATCGGAGTGATGTAGTTCGACGGAGCGGTCGGCGCCGCGGGAGCAGCTGCCGTAGGAGCCGCTGCAGGGGCGGG
>JBDIAD010000045.1:0-8520 GCA_039812205.1 Leucobacter sp. | reverse complement strand
CACCGATATCGGGAGCGGCTTCGACCTCCGGGTTCAGATCGCGCTGTTCATCGGCGTGATCATCGCATCGCCGGTCTGGCTCTGGCAGATCTGGCGATTCTTCGCGCCCGGTATGAAACGACGTGAGAATCGCTTCGCCGTGCTCTTCCTCATGATCGCCGTTCCGCTCTTCCTCGCCGGAGTGTGGGTGGCCTGGATGGTCATGCCGAATATCGTGCGGGTGATGTCGACGTTCCAGCCGAGCGTCGACTCCTTCCAGCTCAACGCCCGCAGCTATCTCGACTTCGCGCTGAAGTTGATGCTCGCAGTCGGGGTCGGCTTCGTCCTGCCGCTCGTGCTCGTCATGCTGAACCTGCTCGGCGTGCTGCGCGGATCCACCATTCTGAAGAGCTGGAGGATCGCCGTGCTGGCGATCCTCGCGTTCGCCGGAATCGCGACCCCGGCGGCCGAGATCACCACGATGCTCCTCCTCTCCGTCCCGCTCGTCGCGCTGTTCTTTCTGGCGGTCGGAGTGTCGATGCTCAACGACCGCCGAGTGGATCGCCGGCGCGCGGCGGAGCTGGCCGAGTACGGTTTGAGCGATGCCGATGAGCCGCTGCAGCCGGGAGCGCAGGCATGAGCGTCGAGCCGTCGGAGACGGCCCTCGACGCATTCGCGCGACGCCTGAGCTTCCCGCTCGACGAGTTTCAGCGCACCGCGTGCGAACGGCTGGAGGACGGCCGCAGCGTGCTCGTGGCCGCGCCGACCGGCTCTGGGAAGACGACCATCGCCGAGTTCGCGGTGTATCTGGCGCGCAGGGAGAGCAATCACCGGATCTTCTACACCGCCCCCATCAAGGCGCTCTCGAATCAGAAATTCCGCGAGCTCACGGCCGGCTACGGCGAGGGGGAGGTCGGGCTCCTCACCGGGGACGTCAACATCAACGGCGACGCACCGATCGTCGTGATGACCACCGAGGTGCTGCGCAACATGATCTACGCCGAGAGCGACCTCCTGCACGATCTCGCGTTCGTCGTGCTCGATGAGGTGCACTATCTCGGGGATCGCTGGCGCGGAGCCGTGTGGGAGGAGATCATCCTGCATCTGCCGCACCATGTGCGCTTGGTGTCCCTGTCGGCGACGGTCTCCAACGCCGAGGAGTTCGGCGACTGGATGCACGCCGTGCGCGGCGACACGGATGTGATCCTGTCGGAGCATCGCCCCGTTCCGCTCTACCAGCACGTCCTCACTTCGCGGGAGCTGCTCCCGCTCTACGTCGACTCCGCGGGGGAGCTCGCCGAGCACGGCCGCCTGAACCCGGAGCTCGGACGCGTCGATCAGCGCCGCCGCGCCCGTGACGAGTCGGATCGGGAAGGATCGAGCAGGGGAGGCGGGAACCGGGGCGGCGGGCGACGCGGCAGCGACCACATCGGTTACGACCGGTACCGCTCGGACCGCAACCGCAGCCGCGGGCGCGCACCGGCGCGGCGCGGGCCGGGCGTGAGCCGGGCCGATATCGCGCGCGCCCTCGAGGAGACCGGTCTCCTGCCCGGAATCGTCTTCATCTTCAGCCGCAACGGCTGCGATCAGGCCGTGCGGCAGTGCCTTCAAGAAGGGATCCGTCTCACCACGCACGAAGAGCGCGAGCAGATCCGATCCCTCGCCCGCGAGGCGCTCGATTCCATCGACGACGCCGACCTCAAAGTGCTCGGGGTGTACGAGTGGCTCTCGGGTCTCGAGCGCGGGATCGCCGCGCACCACGCGGGTCTGCTGCCGCAGTTCAAGTCGGTCGTCGAGCTGCTCTTCCAGAAACGCCTGCTGAAGCTCGTCTTCGCGACGGAGACCCTCGCCCTCGGCATCAACATGCCGGCCCGCTCCGTCACGATCGAGCGGCTCGATAAGTTCAACGGCGAGCAGCGCGTCCCGCTGACCTCGGGCGAGTACACGCAGCTCACGGGCCGGGCCGGGAGGCGGGGTATCGACGACGAGGGGCATGCCATCGTGCTCTGGCGCGAGGGTATGGACCTCGAAGCGCTCGCGCACCTCGCCTCGGCGAGGTCGTTCCCGGTGCGCTCGATCTTCCGCCCGACGCCGAATATGGCGGTGAATCTTCTGCAGCGCCTCACTCTCGTCCAGGCCCGCGACACGCTCGAGCTGTCGTTCGCGCAGTTCCAGGCGGATCGCGCGGTCGTCGAACAGGCTCGCGAACTGCGCGCCGAGCAGGCCTCCCTGGCGGGCTACGAGCAGGCCGCGAGGCGGGCCAGCGGTGCCGATCGGAGACGCTGGGAGGATCGCGCCCGCAAGCTGCGCCGTCAGCTGGAACGGGGGCGGCGACGGGTCGAGGCGCGCACGGGCACCATCGCCCGCACCTTCGATCGCGTGGTCTCGCTGCTCGTCGATCTGGACTACCTCGCCCCCGACGCCGATGATCGGATGGGGGTGACGGCCTACGGCTCGGTGCTCTCCCGGATCTACGGCGACCGCGACCTGCTGATCGCCGAGTGCATCCGAGAGGATGCATGGCGGGGGATCGATGCGCCGTCGCTCGCCGCCCTGTGCTGCGCGCTCAGCTACGAGCCGCGTCGAGAGGACGAACCCGAAGTGCGCTGGCCCGGAGGAGCGTTCCGCGCGGCGTACGAGCACACGCTCGACCTCTGGGACGAGCTCGACGAGCGCTCCGAGCGAAGCCGCCTCCCTCGCGCGCCGAAGCCGCATGCCGGCCTCGCATCGATGATGCAGGGCTGGGCTCGGGGCTGGAATCTCGACCGCATTCTGGAGCAATCCGGGGTCGGCGTCGGAGACTTCGTGCGGTGGACGAAGCAGACCATCGACCTGCTCGATCAGATCGCGCAGGCCTGCGAGCACAGCGATGTCGATGCGGAACGCCTCGGCGAACTCGCGCGGCTCGCCCGCGAAGCGAAGCGGCTGATCCGTCGCGGCATCATCGAAACGGCGAGCTCCTCGTGAGCCTCCGCCGGATGCGCTGGTTCTGGGCGCTGCCCGCCGCGGCCGTCGCGGGGCTCTGCCTCGACCTCGCGAGTCCCTCGGCCGGCATCTGGCCGCTCTCGTTCCTGGGCGCCGGTCTTCTGCTCGCGAGCGTGTGGCAGCAGCGCCTCGGATTCGCCGCGCTGCTCGGCGCCATCGCAGGCTTCGCCTTCTGGCTGCCGCTTCTGAACTGGCTCACGCTCTATCTCGGGCCCGTGCCGTGGCTCGGGCTCGGTGTCGTGATGTCGGCGTGGTTCGCCCTCATGGGGTTCGCCATCGCGCTCGCCACCCGAGGCATTGCGCGCCTGCTGCGGTTCCCCGCCCCGCGGATGATCGCCCAGGCGGCGGCGGTCGCGGGAATCTGGATCCTTCGGGAGCAATTGCAGGGGAGCGTGCCCTACGGCGGATTCCCGTGGGGCCGGCTCGCCCACATGCAGGCCGAGGGCCCGCTCTCGGCCGCCGTCTCGTGGATCGGATTCACCGGGCTCTCCGCGACCGTCGCCTTCCTGCCGGCCCTCGTCGTCGCCGCCATCTTCGCGAGCCCGCGATTCGAGTTCCGCCGATACGCCGCAGCCGTCGCGGCGAGCGTTCTCGCATTCCTCATGCTCGGCATCGTCCCCGTCGCCGCACAGCACGAGGACGGAACCCTGAGGGTCGCGGCAGTTCAGGGAAACTCGAAATCCGGGATCTTCGACGATCGCGAGAACGGGGACGTGTTCCGCTCGCACCTCGAGGCCACCGAGGAGCTACTCGACGACCTCGAACGCGCGGAGGAATCCGTCGACATCATCGTGTGGCCCGAGAACAGCGCGGAGTTCGGCCTGCCCGAGAACGCATCCCGCGTCCTCGCCATCGAGCGGCTCTCGAGGCGCGCGAACGCCCCGATCGTGCTCGGGACGATCCTCGAGAATCCCGATGGGACATTCAGCAACAGCAGCGTCGTCTTTGATGCGAGCGGCGACACCGGGCTGCGCTACGACAAGCGCCGACCGGTTCCATTCGCCGAGTACATGCCCGATCGGGACTTCTTCCACGCGCTCGCCCCGGATCTCGTCGATCTCGTCCAGCTCGAGTACTCCGCCGGGGCTCTGCCCGCCGTGATGGAGATCCCACTTCAGCGCGATCTCGATCCTGTTCGCGCGGGCATCGCCATCTGCTTCGACATCATCTTCGACGAGCACGCGCTCGACATGTCCGAGGGCGGCGCCCAGATCATCCTCGCGCAGTCGAACAACGCCGACTTCGGTCGCACCGATGAGAGCGCCCAGCAGCTCGCGATCGCGCGATTGCGAGCCGTGGAGGCGGGCCGGACCCTCGTCAACATCTCGACGGTCGGCACGAGCGCGATCGTCGCCCCCGATGGCGGCACGATCGAGGCGCTGCCGACCCACACCTCCGGCGCTCTCGTGGCGGAGGTGCCGTTGCGCAGCGGGCAGACGCCCGCGCTTCGCTACGGCGCGATCATCGCGACGCTCTGGAGCGCCGTCGGCCTCTCGGGCACAGCTGCGGGCATCGCCGGCACGATTCGCGCCCGGCGCGACGAACGGCGCGGCTAGCCTCCGCCCGCGCGCCGCGCTCGAAGCAGCTCCAGGCGCTCCTGCAGCAGCTCCTCGAGCTCATCTCGACTGCGGCGTTCGAGCAGCATGTCCCAGTGGGTGCGCTGCTGTCCCTCGCGCTCCTCGAATTCGAGCCGCGCGGTACGACCGGCCTCGTCGTCCAAGAATCCGGCCTCGCCGGTCTTCGAGTCGAGCCACTCGGCGGGCGGCTCCGCCTCGGCATCGAAGAGGACCGTGAAACTCGTCCCCTTGTCGGTGAGATAGGTCACCCGTTTTCGCGGCGAGAACTCGATGCCCGCTTCGCCCTGCAGGCTCGATGAGCCGATACGGGCTCCTCGCAAGGTTCGTTCAGCCATGTGCGCCTCCTCGATGCCTCGGGATGCGGCATCCCTGGGTCGATCGGTTCTGCTTGCAGGCTACTCCCTCGACCTCGGTAGCTCTACTACGCTTATGGATAATTCACATCTCAATCGAAGGAGCCGTCCGTGTCCCAGCCACTCGCTCAGGGGAGCCTCGCAGGCAAGCGCGTACTCGTCACCGGATCCTCCCGCGGCATCGGCGCCGACACGATCCGCTATTTCGCGCAGGCCGGCGCGGATGTCGTCATCAATTACCGGCAGAAGGCTCCGCGAGCCGAGAAGATCGCGACGGAACTGCGCGATCTCGGGGTTCGCGCCCTCGTACAGGGTGCGGATCTCACCGATCCGGACTCGGTCTCGGCGATGATGGACGCCGTGCAGCGGGAGTTCGGCGGGCTCGACATCCTCGTGCTGAACGCGTCCGGCGGCATGGAGAGCGGCATGGCCGACGACTACGCGCTCAAGCTGAACCGGGACGCGCAGACGGGCCTGCTCAACGCCGCCCTGCCTCTTCTCGGTGAGGGATCGCGCGTGGTGTTCGTCACGAGCCATCAGGCGCATTTCATCGACACGACGCCGACGATGCCGGAGTACGAGCCGGTCGCGCGATCCAAGCGCGCCGGCGAGAACGCCCTGCGCGAGCGCATCTCGGAGCTCGCCGAACGCGGAATCGAGTTCGTGGTGGTCTCCGGCGACATGATCGAGGGCACGGTCACCGCGACACTGCTCAATCGCATGAATCCCGGCGCGATCGAGGATCGACGCGAGCAGGCCGGCCGCCTGTACAACGTGAGCGAGTTCGCCGCGGAGATCGCGCAGGCCGCGGTCGATCCGATCCCCGCGGACCACACCCGACTCGTGGGAGACACCTCGAGCTTCGCCGGCTAGCCGCCCGATCTCGGCGCGCGCCTGCCGCGCCGTGTTTCTCGCACGAAAAACTTCTGTTTCGAGCGTGTTTCGGCCCCGGAAACCGGTGGTACATTCAAACCTCCGAATTCCGCAACGGGCCGCCGACGTCCCGCTTCACCGAGAGGACGTCGATGAACGACGCGACCCACCAACCGGCTGTCGGACTCTACGATCCGGCCGACGAGTCCGACGCGTGCGGACTCGCGTCGGTGATCTCGCTGCACGGAACGCCCAGTCACCAGATCGTCGAGCTGGCCTTCGAGGCTCTCGAGCACCTCGAGCATCGCGGGGCGGTCGGCTCCGACGCCGGAACAGGGGATGGCGCGGGGATCCTCCTCGACCTTCCCGACGCCTTCCTCCGTGAGACGCTCCGAGATCGCGACGAACCCGTGCTGCTTCCGGCGGCGGGCGAGTACGCGGCGGGGCTGTGCTTCCTCCCGACCGGCACCGCCGAACGACGGGCGGTGAAGTTCAGGATCGCGTCCATCGCAGCCGAGGAGGATCTCGCGGTCGCGGCCTGGCGCGAGGTGCCCGTGCGGCCGGAGATCCTCGGAGAGGCGGCGCGCGAAGCAGCCCCGCATATCGAGCAGCTCTTCCTCGTCGCGGCCGGGGGAAGGCGCTCGAGCGCGCCCTCGGCACGGCTCGGATCCGGTGTCGACCTCGAGATTCGCGCCTTCCGCGCGCGCAAGCGCATCGAGCGGGAGACCGGCGTCTACCTCCCGTCGCTGAGCACGCGCACCCTCGTCTACAAGGGGATGGTGACGACGCTGCAGCTCTCGAAGTACTTCGTCGAACTCGCCGACGAGCGCCTCACCGCTCGGTTCGCCATCGTGCATTCCCGGTACAGCACGAACACCTTCCCCTCCTGGCACCTGGCTCAACCGCTGCGCATGGTCGCCCACAACGGCGAGATCAACACGGTGCGCGGCAATCGCAACTGGATGCGCGCGCGGGAGAGCACGCTCGAGTCCGCGGTGCTCGGAGACATCTCGACGCTCCTGCCCATCTGCACCGACGGCGGCAGCGATTCCGCGAGCTTCGACGAGGTGCTCGAACTGCTCGTGCGTGCGGGGCGGAGCCTGCCCCACGCCCTCGCCATGATGGTTCCCGAGGCCTGGGAGCAGGAGACCGGTTTCGAGCCCGAGCTTCGCGCTTTCCTCGAGTACCACTCGCTCGTCATGGAGCCCTGGGACGGGCCGGCCGCGATGATCGCGACCGACGGGCGGGAGCTCGTCGCGCTGCTCGACCGCAACGGACTGCGCCCCGGCAGATACCAGATCACTCGGGACGGGCTGCTGGTGATCGCCAGCGAGACCGGGGTGCTCGATTTCGCGCCCGAACGGGTGGTGAAGCGCGGCCGGCTGCAGCCCGGCCGACTGCTCGCGGTCGACCTGCGCACCGGCAGAATCCGCGAGGACGACGAGGTGAAGCGCGAGCTCGCCGCGGCCGCGCCGTGGGGGGAGTGGCTGGATCGGGGGCTGATCCGCCTCTCCGAACTGCCCGAGCGCGGGCATCTCGTCCATCCGCCGGCCTCGATCGTGCGTCGGCAGCGCACCTTCGGGTACACGGAGGAGGAGCTCCGCCTGCTGATCGAGCCCATGGCTCGCGACGGCATCGAACCCATCGCGGCGATGGGCACCGACACCCCGATCGCGGTGCTCTCAGGGCGGCCCCGGCTGCTCTTCGACTACTTCGTCCAGCAGTTCGCCCAGGTGACGAACCCGCCGCTGGACGCGCTGCGCGAAGAGCTCGTGACGAGCCTCACCACCGGCATCGGCCCGCAGCCGAACCTCCTCTCGCAGACCGCGGAGCACGCGAAGCAGGTCATCGTGGACTTCCCGGTGATCGACAACGACGCCCTCGCGAAGATCCAGAACTTCGACGACCTCGAGCGCCAGCGGACGGTCACCATCCGCGGCCTGTACCCGGTGGACTATCACGGGAGGGGGCTCACCGATCGCCTCGAGGGCATGTGCCGCGAGGCCAGCATCGCCGTGGCTGCCGGCGCCGAGTTCCTGATCGTCTCGGATCGCGATTCGGACAAGGATCTCGCCCCGGTGCCATCGCTGCTCGCAGTCTCGGCGATCCACCACCATCTGATTCGCGAAGGGACCCGCATGCGCGTGGCGCTCATCGCCGAGGCGGGCGACGTGCGCGAGGTGCATCACGTGGCCGCGCTCATCGGCTACGGCGCAGCCGCGGTGAACCCGTACCTCGCGATGGAATCGGTGGAGGCGATCGCGCGCGACGGCGGCCTCGCGGGCGTCGACGGGACCGAGGCCGTGCAGCGCCTCATCAAGGCCCTGGGCAAGGGACTGCTCAAGATCATGAGCAAGATGGGGATCTCGACCGTCGCCTCGTACTGCGGCGCGCAGACCTTCGAGGCGATCGGCATCGGCTCCGAGGTCGTCGACCGCTACTTCACCGGCACCGCGTCCCGTCTGGGCGGTGTCGGCATGGAGGTCCTCGCGGCCGAGGTCGCGGCGCGCCACCGCCGCGCCTACCCAGACAACCCGAATTCGCTCGCGGCCCGGCGTTTGGAGACCGGCGGCGAGTACCGCTGGCGCCGCGGCGAGGAGCCCCACCTCTTCGACCCCGAGACCGTCTTCCGCCTGCAGCACGCCACGCGCACGGGCAAGCGCGAGATCTTCGCCGAATACACGTCGCGCGTGAACGAGCAGCAGGAGCGGCTCATGACCCTTCGCGGGCTCTTCAGATTCTCGCCGCAGCGC
>JBDIAD010000044.1:0-8528 GCA_039812205.1 Leucobacter sp. | reverse complement strand
CTCCGTCGGCATCGGCGGGCGGGAGCTGCTGCACGAGCTCAGCTTCGAGCTCGAACCGGGTGAGCGCCTCGGCTTCATCGGCGGCTCGGGCTCGGGGAAGACGCTCACCGCGCTCGCGATCAGCGGGCTGCTCCCCGAAGAGGCCGAGGTGGACGGTTCGATCCGCCTCGGAGACCGAGAACTCATCGGACTGCCCGATCGCGAGTTCGCGAGACTGCGCGGCGACCTCATCGGAACGGTCTTCCAGGAGCCGATGACCGCCCTCAACCCGCTGCGCCGGCTCGGCATGCAGATGACCGAGGCGCTCGCACTGCACTACGAGCTGAGTCGCGACGAGCGCCGCGATGCCGCGCTCAGACTCGCGAGCCGCGTGGGCCTCGGTGATCCGAAGCGCATGGCGCGCGCCTACCCGCACGAGGTGAGCGGCGGGCAGCGCCAGCGCGCCGCGATCGCCGCGGCCATCACCGCGATCGCCGGCCTCCTCCTCGCCGACGAGCCGACCACGGCGCTCGATGTCACCGTGCAGCAGGGCGTGCTCGAACTCTTCCGAGATCTCACCGAGGGCGAGCAGTGCTCGCTCATCTTCATCACCCACGATCTCGCCGTGATGGGCGAGGTCGCCGAGCGCGTTCTCGTCTTCGACGGGGGTCGGATCGTCGAATCCGGCCCGATCGAGACGATTCTGCACGCGCCGGTCCACGAGGTGACCCGAGCGCTCATCGACGCGGCAGGTGAATCGATATGAGTGTCGAGAACGAGCGGAGCGCCGTGCCGCTGATCCAGACCTCGGGCCTGTCCAAGCACTATCGCGTCGCGCCGACGCGACTGTTCGAACGGGCCGGCACGACGATCGCCCTCGATGCGGTGTCGCTCTCGATCGCGCGCGGCGAGAGCGTGGCCGTCGTCGGCGAGTCGGGGTCGGGCAAATCGACGCTGCTGCGAGCGCTGCTCGGACTGAGCCGCATCACCTCGGGCGAGGTGCGCGTGGGCGGGCGCGAGGTGGATCCGAAGCGCGACGACCTGCTCTGGCTGCGCCGTCGCACCGGACTCGTCTTCCAGGATCCCCACTCGTCGTTCAATCCGCGCCGCACCGTGGGCCAGACCGCGAGCGAACCGCTCGTCGCGACCGGGGTCCCAGGCGATCATCGCATGCGCGTCGAGCAGATGTTCGCGCGGCTCGAGCTCTCGGCGGATGCGTTCGACCGCTACCCGCACGAGTTCTCGGGCGGGCAGCGGCAGCGCATCGCGATCGCCCGCGCGCTCGTGCACGGGCCCGAGATCCTCCTCGCCGACGAACCGGTGAGCGCGCTCGACGTGCTCGTGCGCGGGCGTCTGCTCCGAATGCTCGCCGAACTGCGCGCCGAGCTCGGCCTCACCCTGCTCACCGTCACCCACGACCTCGCCGTCGTGCCCCGCATCGCGGAACGCGTCATCGTCATGCGCTCAGGCCGCATCGTCGAAGACGGCACCGCGGAGCAGATCCTGCATGAGCCGCGCGAGGAGTACACGCGACGACTGATCGCGGCGCTCCCGAAATTGCGCTGAGCGGGTGCGCCGCGGTCACTCCCCGTCGTGCAGCCGGCGGAACGATGTGAGAATCGTCTCGCGCAGCGACGCCGGGGCAGGGCCCTCGCAGGCCCGCTGCACCGCGACGGTGAGCTTCTCGAACACCTGCTGCTCGTCGCGGCACTCGACGCAGTTCGCGAGGTGAGCGCGGATCGGCCCGCAGTCGGTGTCGCGCAGCTCGCCCCGGATCAGTTCCTCGAGATTGGCGCGAGCGTGCTCGCAATCGCATTCGGCAGCGGCCTTCATCGCCGGTTCCTCGTTCGTCATCTCACACATCCTTCCGTGCGTCGTCCGGAACACCGAAGCCTTGCTCGCGCGCGTACTCCCCCAGCGACTGGCGCAGTCGAGCCCGCCCGCGATGCAGGCGGCTCATCACCGTGCCGATCGGCCGTTCGATGATGTCGGCGATCTCCTGGTAGCTGAATCCTTCGACATCGGCGAGGTAGACGACGATCCGGAAGTCTTCGGGCAGCGCGTTCAGCGCATCCGTGACGACGCTCGACGGCGTGCGGTCGATGGCCTCGGCCTCGGCTGATCGCGAGCTGCTCGCGGTCGTCGATTCGGCGCCGCCGAGCTGCCAGTCCTCGAGATCGTCGACGGCACCCAGATAGGGCTCGCGCTGGCGCTTGCGGTACGTATTGATGTAGGCGTTCGTCATGATGCGGTACAGCCACGCCTTGAGGTTCGTGCCCTCGGTGAAACGGTCGAACGCCGCGAACGCGCGCATGAAGGTGTCTTGCACGAGATCCTGCGCGTCTTGCGGCTTGCGCGTCATCTTCATCGCGGCGCCGTAGAGCTGATCCAGGTACGGCATCGCCTCGTCCGCGAAACGGCGCTCGAGTTCGGCGCGATCTGCTTTCTCGGCGCGTTCGGTGGAGGTGTTCACGATTCCCCAGTCTAGGGCGCGCAGGTGACAGTCGCCGGAGGGTGCACGTCGAATCCGGCGCGAGCGCGAGCGCGGCTGCGGCGCGATCCGCGCCGTCGGCGCGGCGAGCACGGTGAGGGGCATCAGGATCTCTTTCGTGAACGATCGATAGAATCTATAACCGACGCCGAAGGCGATTCATTCCGCGGAAATGGAAGTGCGACATGCTGATCGGTCGAATGAACCCGGCCAAGGATGACGAGGACCCGGCAGGACAGGGCGACGCCCCCGCCGGGCCGCAGCCGTGGCTGGCGCCGAGCGCGCAGGCGCCCGTCTCCGCGACCGTCCCGCTGCCCGGCTCGAAATCCCTCACGAATCGCGAACTCCTCCTCGCGGCGCTGGCCGATGGGCCGGGCGTGATCCGCCGTCCCCTGCACTCCCGCGATTCGCAGCTGATGATCGACGGCCTGCGGGCCTTCGGCACCGAGATCTCCGAAGTGAAGGGCTCGAGCGCTTTCGGCCCGGATCTGCGCGTCGCCCCGGCCGCAGAGCTCACCGGCTCGACGACGGTGGCCTGCGGGCTCGCCGGCACGGTGATGCGGTTTCTGCCGCCGGTCGCGGCGCTCGCCCTCGGGCCGACCGCCTTCGACGGCGACCCCTATGCGCGCAAGCGCCCGATGCGCCCCATTCTGGATGCGCTGCGCGCACTCGGCGCGGATATCGCCGACGAAGGGCGCGGGGCGCTCCCCTTCACCGTGCACGGCTCCGGTGTGCTCCGCGGCGGCCGCGTCGAACTCGATGCCTCGCTCTCCAGCCAGTTCGTGTCGGGTCTGCTGCTGAGCGCGCCGCGCTTCGCCGAGGGCGTGCACGTGGTGCACACCGGCGAGTCCCTGCCGAGCCAGCCGCACATCGAGATGACCCTCGAGGCGCTGCGCGCCCGCGGCGCGACGGCCGACAGTCCCGCGGCCGGCGAGTGGCGCGTGGCCCCCGGAGCCATCCGCGCGCGCGACGTGCAGATCGAGACCGACCTGTCGAATGCGGCGCCGTTCCTCGCGGCGGCGATCGCTGCCGGCGGCGAGGTCACGGTGCCGCACTGGCCCGCGGCGACCACGCAGGTGGGCGACCGGTTGCGGCAGATCCTCACGGCGTTCGGCGCAGAGGTGATGCTCGCGGGCGATCGGCTCACCGTGACGAGCAACGGCGCGATCCACGGCGTGCAGCTGCACATTCCCGAGGCGGGCGAACTCGCCCCGACGCTCGTGGGCCTCGCCGCCCTCGCCGCTCACGGAACCGGCACGGGCAACGGGATCGGCAGCACGATCACCGGGATCGGCCACATCCGCCAGCACGAGACCGACCGCATCGCGGCGCTCGTATCGGACATCAACGAGCTCGGCGGCCGCGCGGAGGAGCTGCCCGACGGCATCGCGATCCACCCCGCCGCGCTGCACGGCGGGCCGTGGCGCAGCCACGCCGATCACCGCATGGCGACGACCGGCGCCCTGATCGGGCTGCGCGTGCCGGGCATCACCGTCGACGATATCGCGTGCACGGCGAAGACGCTGCCGGAGTTCCCGCAGCTGTGGGCGGCGATGCTGGGACTGCGCGACGAGTCGCGCGAAGGCCGCGGCGACGCCGGCACGAACTCGGGGCTCGCCGAGGATTTCGGCGAGTTCGCGGGCGATGCCCTCGGTTCGATCGCCGTCGGAACGGGCCGCGTGATCGGCCGCATCGGCCGCGGGATCGGCAATCTCTTCGACGGTTGGGACTAGTGCGTGAGCTGGCTGCCCCCGGACGATGACGACGAGCTCGACGGCCCCTACGCGGAGTACGCGGATCACGCCGTGCGACAGCGGCCGAACGCGAAGGGCACCCGCCCGCGCACGAAGCGCCGCCCCGAGCACGCCGACGCCGTCACCGGCATGATCACGGGGGTCGACCGCGGCAGGTACACCGTGCTCATCCCCGCCGGCCGCGACTCCGAAGACCCGCGCGAGCGCAGTGTCACCGCCGCTCGAGCCCGCGAATTGCGCAACACCTCGCTGGTCATCGGCGATCGCGCCCAACTCGTCGGCGACACGAGCGGCACCGAGGGCACCCTCGCCCGCATCGTCGGCATCGACGAACGGCGGACGCTGCTGCGCCGCAGCGCCGACGACAGCGACCGGGTCGAGCGGATCATGGTGGCGAACGCGGACCAGATGCTCATCGTCGTCGCCGCCGCGAACCCCGAGCCGCGCGTGCGCCTCGTCGACCGGTATCTCGTGGCCGCGTACGACGCGGGGATCCGCCCCCTCATCTGCATCACCAAGACCGATCAAGCCGACCCCGCCGAGTTCCTCTCGAACTTCGCGGCGCTCCAGGTGCCGGTGTTCCGCTCCGCCCCAGGCGCGGAGCCGGTGGCCGAGATCCGCGAGGCGCTCGCCGGGCGGACGACCGTATTCGTCGGGCACTCGGGGGTCGGCAAATCGACGCTGATCAACGTGCTCGTACCCGATGCGGGCCGCGCCACCGGGCACGTGAACGAGGTGACCGGCCGCGGTCGGCACACCTCGTCGTCATCCGTCGCACTGCGCGCGAGCACCCCGGGCGCCGTCGACGGCGACAGCGGCTGGGTCATCGACACCCCGGGGGTGCGCTCCTTCGGCCTCGGCCACGTCACGAGCGAGAGCGTGCTGCGGGGCTTCGCCGAACTCGAGCCGATCATCGAGGAGTGCCCGCGCGGATGCACGCACCTCGAAGGCTCCCCCGACTGCGAACTCGATGCGGCGATCGCCGACGGCCGCCTCGACGAGGCCGGCGCGCGCAGGGTCGAATCGCTGCGGCGCCTCCTGAAGTAGGCGCCGGGCGGAGTCGCGACAGCACCGCCGAACATCGCCACGAACGCGAAGGGGCGGATCTCCACGCGAGAGATCCGCCCCTGCGGCGCAGCGCGACCGCGCGGGCTCAGCCGCCGATCGACTCCAGCACGCGGTTCAGCGTCGCCGACGGGCGCATCGCCGCCGAGACCAGCTCGGGGTTCGGGCGGTAGTAGCCGCCGATCTCCACGGCCGATCCCTGCGCGGCGATGAGCTCGGCCACGATCGCCTCCTCGTTCGACGCGAGCGCCTCGGCGACCGGGGCGAACACCGCAGCGAGCTCGGCGTCGTCGCTCTGCCGCGCCAGCTCCTGCGCCCAGTACAGCGCGAGGTAGAAGTGGCTGCCCCGGTTGTCGATCGTGCCGAGCTTGCGCCCGGGCGAACGATCCTCCTCGAGGAAGGTGCCGGTGCCGCGGTCGAGCGTGTCCGCGAGCACCCGAGCCTTCGCGTTGCCGGTGAACTCCGCCAGGTGCTCGAGCGACGCGGCGAGCGCGAAGAACTCGCCGAGCGAGTCCCAGCGCAGGTAGTCCTCCTCGACGAACTGCTGCACGTGCTTGGGGGCGGATCCGCCCGCACCGGTCTCGAAGAGCCCGCCGCCGGCGAGCAGCGGCACGATCGAGAGCATCTTCGCGCTCGTGCCGACCTCGAGGATCGGGAACAGGTCGGTGAGGTAGTCGCGCAGCACGTTGCCCGTGACAGAGATGGTCTCCTCACCGCGGCGGATGCGCTCGAGCGAGTAGCGGGTCGCCTCGGCGGGCGCGAGGATCTCGATGGTGAGCCCCTCGGTGTCGTGATCGGCCAGGTAGCGCTCGACCTTCGCGATGAGGTTCGCGTCGTGCGCACGGTTCTTGTCGAGCCAGAAGACCGCGGGGCTTCCGGTCGCGCGGGCGCGCGCCACTGCGAGCTTCACCCAGTCGCGAATCGGGACATCCTTCGTCTGCGTACCGCGCCAGATGTCGCCCGCGGCGACCTCGTGCGAGATGAGCACCTCACCGGCGGCGTTCACGACGTCGACCCGGCCCGCGGCCTGAATCTCGAAGGTCTTGTCGTGGCTGCCGTATTCTTCGGCGGCCTGCGCCATGAGGCCGACGTTCGGCACGGTGCCGATCGTCGCGGGGTCGAGCGGGCCGTTCGCGATCGTATCCTCGATCGCGGTCTGGTAGACGCGCGCATAGGAGGAATCGGGGATCACCGCGAGCGTGTCGGCCTCGGAGCCGTCCTTGCCCCAGAGCTTCCCGCCGTTGCGGATCAGCGCCGGCATCGACGCGTCGACGATGACGTCGGAGGGCACGTGCAGATTCGTGATGCCGCGATCGCTGTTCACGTAGGAGAGCCGCGGGCCGTTCTCGATGTCGGCGGCGAACTCCGCCGCGATCTCGTGACCGCCCGGAATCCCCGACAGACCCGCGAGGATCGACCCCAGGCCGTCGTTCGCCGACAGGCCGGCCTCGGCGAGCTCGACGCCGTGCTTCGCGAAGACGTCGGCGAAGAACGCCTTCACCGCGTGACCGAAGATGATCGGATCGCTCACCTTCATCATCGTCGCCTTCAGGTGCAGCGAGTAGAGCACGTCGTCGGCCTTCGCCTCGCGCACGGTGTCGGCGAGGAAGGCATCGAGCGCCTGCGCCGACAGGAAGGTGGCGTCGACGACCTCGCCGGGAAGCACGGCGAGGCCCTCCTTCAACACGGTGACGGCGCCGTCGGCCGCGGTGTGGCGGATCGAGAGCGTGTCGGCGGCATCCATCACGACCGACTTCTCGTTCGCGAAGAAGTCGTCGCCCGACATCGTCGCCACGCGGGTCTTCGAGCCCGCCGCGAAGGCCTTGTTCGTGTGCGGGTGCTTGCGCGCGTAGTTCTTCACCGACAGCGGCGCCCGGCGATCGCTGTTGCCCTGGCGCAGCACCGGGTTCACCGCCGAACCCTTGATGCGGTCGTAGCGCGCGCGGATGTCGCGCTCCTCGTCGGTCTGCGGCTCGTCGGGGTAGTTCGGAACCTCGAGGCCCTGCTGGCGTAGTTCGGCGATCGCCGCCTTCAGCTGAGGGATCGACGCCGAGATGTTCGGGAGCTTGATGATGTTGGCCTCGGGTCGCTTGGCGAGCTCGCCGAGCTCGGCGAGCGCATCGCCGATGCGGGCCTCGGGCGCGAGGAACTCGGGGAAGGTCGCGAGGATGCGCCCCGAGAGCGAGATGTCGCGCGTGTCGATGGCGACGTTCCCGGCTCCGGTGAACGCCTGCACGATGGGCAGGAAGGAGGCGGTCGCAAGCGCGGGTGCCTCATCAGTATGGGTATAGATGATGGTTGAGTCAGTCACGGTTTCTTGCTCTCCCGTTCGATTGCGAATAGCCCTTCACAGCGTACCCCAGTTCATCACGGGAACTATCTCGACATCAAGAGACTTTGCAAGGCTATGGTTGAGGGCATGAGTGAACGTGTCAGCCTCGCAATCGGTCAGCCCGCCCCCGAGTTCTCGCTTCCCGATCAAAACGGGCGCACCGTGACGCTGTCGGGACTGCGGGGCACGCGCATCGTGCTCTTCGCATACCCGGCGGCGATGACCCCGGCATGCGCGCTCGAGGCGTGCGACTTCCGCGATTCCATCGAGCCGTTGCGTGCAGCCGGCTACACGGTTCTCGGCATCTCCCCCGACGATCCCGAGAAGCAGAAGCGCTTCGCCGAACGCGACGGACTCGACTACCCGCTCCTGAGCGACGCCGATCACTCGGTGCTCACCGCATACGGCGCGTATGGGGAGAAGAACAGCTACGGCCGCATCGTCGTGAGCGTCATCCGCTCGACGTTCGTCATCGACGAGGAGGGGCGGATCGAGCATGCCCTCGTGAACGTGAGGGCCACGGGGCACGTGGCGCGCCTGCGCAAGCTCCTCGGCGTCTGAAGCCCTCTGTCGTACGAGGGCCTCGCCGTCCTAGGTGTAATTCCTTGAGACGATTGCGGGTTACGGGCGGTGAGGCGGTGCCGGACGGGTGGCGCAGCACCGAACAGGTGACGCAGCACCGAACAGGTGACGCAGCACCGAACAGGTGACGCAACACCGAATGGCCGTACCGTTCGATACCGCGTCACTCATTCGACACCGCACGACGACTTCGCCGCAGAACCCCTCACTGGCAGCCCGGCCGCCTGATCAGGCACCCCTGGTCCACCAGCAGTTGGTCCACGAGCAGTACGGCGAGGCGCTTTCTTCCGATGAGTGCGAGGGGTGCGTGAGCGCGGGGCATGAA
>JBDIAD010000043.1:0-8688 GCA_039812205.1 Leucobacter sp. | reverse complement strand
ACGGTGCGGGAGGCGGTGCGCTCGCTCGCGACCTTCGGCATGCTCGAGACGGTTCCCGGAGTCGGCACCTATGTGCGGGCGCGCACGCCGGTGAGCTCGCTGCTCACCGAGTTCCTCGCCGATCACGACCTCGAAGAGGTGCTGCTCTATCGGCGCTCGCTGGAGATCGAAGCCGCTCAGACGGCGGCGATCCGCCGCACGGACGAGCAGCTGGATGCGCTTCGCGCGAGCTACGAGCGCGGCCTGCGTGCGGCCGAGGCTCCGCCGGAATCGGCGGGCCCGCTCGAGCGCTGCGATGCAGCCGATCGAGCGGACTCCTTCCACCGACTGGTGGTCGAGGCCAGCGGCAGCAAGCTGCTGCTCGATCTCTACCTGGGGGTCATGTCGGTGCTGCACGACGCGAGTGAGCGGGGAATCGTGTTCCTCGGCATCTCTCCCGACACCATGCAGCTCGACCACGGCGCGCTGCTCCGGGCGATCGAGCAGCGCGATGTCCGCGACGCCGCGCACACCATGGCGCTGCACGCGGATCGGGATCTCGGTCTGCGCACCGACATGCTCGCGCTGCAGACCGAACGCGCCGAGGCCCTGATCGAGGCGGGCTACGACCCGCAGTCGCAGACGAGCGCCTGACGGGCGCGGCAGCCGATCGCCCGCACTAGTCGCCGAGGGGCGGCAGTTCGCAGCCGTCCGGGCCGCACACCGCGCCTTCGGGGACGCCGGGCAGATCGAGCACTCGAGGCGCCCGGGGCGCCGTCGCCTCGTCGCCGTGCTTCTCCTTCTCGCCGCTCACGACCGCACTCACTCCCCCTCGCGCTGCAGCTGCAGCACCTGGCCCAGCACGTCGGTGAACACCTCGGCGCTCTGCGCGCCGGGCACGGCGTACTTCTCGTCGAAGAGGAAGTACGGCACCCCGTTCACGCCGAGCATGCGGGCGCGGGTGATATCGGCGTCGACCGCCTCGCCGAGATCTTCATCGTCGAACGCGTCGCGGATCTCGTCTGCGTCCAGGCCGACCTCTTCGCCGAGGCTCGCGAGCGCCTCGGGATCGGAGACGTCCACCCCCTCGGCGAAATAGGCGCGGAAGAGCCGTTCCTGCATCTCGGCCTGCAGCCCCTGGGATTTGGCGAGATGCAGCACCCGATGCGAGCGGCGGGTGTTCGCGTGCCGCACCCGCTCGAAGGCGAATTCGATCCCCTCGGTCTCGGCCAGCTGCGTCATCTGCTCGAGCATCTGCTCGACCTGTGCGCGCGGCATGCCCTTGTGGGTGGTGAGGAAGTCGACCTCGCTTCCCGCGAAGTTCTCGGGCGTGTCGGGCGCGAGCTCGTAGCTGTGCGCCTCGATTTCGATCTCGACCTCGGGGTGCGTCGCACGGAACCGCGCCATCGCATCGGCGAAGCGGTGCTTCCCGAGATAGCACCACGGGCAGGCGATGTCGCTCCAGATGTCGACGCGAATGGTTTCACTCATGCTGTCTGCAACCGGCCGGGCGCGCGAAGTATTCCGCGCGGCCTCCTCCTACGGATTCGCCGGGGTGGATCGGCGGATCGCTACGAGCTTGTGCAACGCCGAGGCGAGCACATCGGCCGAGTGCGCGCCCGAGACTCGGAACTCCGCGTCGAAGAGCGAGAACGGTACTCCCGTGGCGCCCAGGATCTCGCCGCGCATATGATTCGCGGTGACGACCTCATCCCATTCACCGGGCTCCGAAGCGGCACGAGCGGCCTCCGGATCGAGCCCCGCCTCTGCGGCGAGCGCAGCGAGCGTGTCGGGATCGGCGAGATCGCGGCACTCGGTGAAGTAGGCGATGAACAGCCGTTCGAGAAGCTCCTCGCCGACCCCCTGCTGCTGCCCGTAGAGGAAGAGCCGGTGCGCCCGGCGGGTGTTCACCTCGATCAGCTCGTCGAAGCGCATCTCGATCCCCTCGCTCGCCGCGAGCCGCCGCAGGACCGGCAGGGTGCGCCTCGACTGCTCGAGCGGCACCCCCTCGTATCTGAGCAGGTACTCGGGTTCGCCGCCGTCGAAGTGCTCGGGCATGCCCGGGGCGAGTTCGTAGCTGCGATGGAGCACCTCGACGCGGATGCCGGGCTCGGTCTCGTGGAACATCTCGATGGCCCGCTCGAGTCGGCGCTTGCCGAGGAAGCACCAGGGGCAGCGCACATCGAACCACACCTCGATCTTGATGTCGGAGATCCCGGTCGATGACGCGGCGCCGTCGAGCGTCTGCGATGAATCGCTCATATTCTGAACAACGCGCGGCGCCGCGGGGGTATTCCGGTTCCGGGCTATGCGACTTCGACGACCCGCGCGCCGTGCGCGGGGCCCGTGACCGACAGCGCCACATCGCCGCGCCGCATGAACGCGCTCTGCAGCTCGGCGGCGGCGAGCGCGTGCGGCACCAGGAACGCGCAGGTCGGCCCCGACCCCGAGACGATCCCGGCGAGCGCCCCGTGCGCCTCGCCGAACTCGAGCACATCGCAGAGCTCGGGCATCAGCGCGCGCGCGGCGACCTGCAGGTCGTTGTGCATCAGCTCGGCCAGGGCTGTCGCGTCGCCCGAGCGCACGGCCTGCAGGATCGAGGGATCGACGCTCACGCTCCCCGTCGACGGGGGCAGCTCGCTCGCGTGCTTCGCGCGATGCGCATCGAGTGCCGCGTACACCTCCGGTGTGGAGAGCCCCCCGTCGGAGAGCGCGAGCACCCAGTGGAACTCCCCCTTGGCCAGCGCCTGGCTGAGCTGGTCGCCGCGTCCCGTGCCAACCGCGGTGCCGCCCTCGAGCGCGAAGGGCACGTCCGCACCCAGGCGCGCGGCGAGCGGGAGCAGGCCGGCCCGCCCGAGGCCGGTGCCCCAGAGCTCATCGCAGGCGAGCAGGGCTCCCGCGGCGTCGGCCGATCCTCCCCCCATGCCCCCGGCGATGGGCACCTGCTTCACGATGGTGAGCGCCGCCCCCGTCGTCACCCCGGCATGGGCCGCGAGCATCTTCGCGGCGGCCATCGCGAGATTCGAGTCGTCGACGGCGAGGCCGTCGGTGTCGATGGGCCCCGCGAATCTCAACGAGAAGTCGGAGGACTGCTCGGCGGTGACCTCTTCGTACAGCGAGACCGCCTGGTAGAGCGAGGCCACATCGTGGTAGCCGTCGGGCTGGAGTGCGCCCACGCGAAAGTGCAGATTGATCTTGCCGGGAGCCCGCACCGTGACTCTCCGATTCGCCCCATCGCTCATGGCTCAACGCTAGCGCAGCGCTCCAGTTGACCGATGTCAACCATTCGGATATAGTTGACCGTCTTCAACTATCGGCGATCGCCGACCGTTCTCGCGGCAACGCCTCATCTTCGCAAAGGATCGCATGACCCAGCCTCCGCTCAAAATGACCCAGCGCCAGGTGCTCGAGGCACTCTCGGGGTTGCTCCTCGGCATGTTCGTGTCGATGCTCGCGAACACCGTCGTCTCGACGTCGCTCCCGGTCATCGTGCACGAGCTCGGCGGCGACCAGGCGGCCTACACCTGGGTCGTCACGGCCTCGCTGCTCACCACGGCGATCTCGACCCCGATCTGGGGCAAGCTCGCCGACCTGATGAATCGCAAGCTCCTCTTCCAACTGTCGATCGCGATGTTCGTGCTCGCGACGGCCGCGGCCGGGTTCTCGGACGACATCACCATGATGATCGCCTGGCGCGCCGTCCAGGGGCTCGGAGCCGGCGGCCTCGCGGCCCTCAGCCAGGTGATCATGGCCGACATCATCAGCCCGCGCGAGCGCGGCAAGTACATGGGCCTGTTCGGCGCGGTGATGGCGCTGTCGACCATCGGCGGGCCGCTTCTGGGCGGCATGATCACCGACACCTTCAACTGGCGCTGGAACTTCTACATCGCGCTCCCCTTCGCCATCATCGCGCTCATCCTCGTGCAGAAGACCCTGCACCTGCCGAAGCGCCCCAAGCAGAGGGTGAAGATCGATTACTTCGGGATCGTACTGCTCGCCACGGCCTCCTCGCTCCTGCTGATCTGGGTGACGAGCGCCGGCAAGACCTTCGAATGGTGGGGCGTGGAGACCGCGCTCATGCTCGGCGGCGCGATCGTCTCGACCATCGTGTTCATCATCGTGGAGATGAAGTCGTCCGAGCCGCTCGTCCCGCTCTCCCTCTTCCGCGACCGCACGTTCACGCTCGCCGTGCTGGCCTCGATCTCCACCGGCATCGCCATGTTCGGCGCATCGGTGTACCTCGCGCAGTACATGCAGCTCTCGCGGGGAGCCACGCCGACGCAGGCCGGCCTGATGACCATTCCCATGATCGCCGGGCTGCTGCTGTCGTCGGTGATCATCGGGGCAGTGATCACGCGCACGGGCAAATGGAAGCGCTACCTCCTCCTCGGAGCGACGCTGCTCGTGGCCGGATCCATCACCCTGTCGACGATCAGATACGACACCAACTTCGGGCTCGTCTCGGTCTACATGTTCCTCCTGGGTGCGGGCGTCGGCATGACGATGCAGAACCTCGTGCTCATCGTGCAGAACACGACCGCGCCGCAGACGATCGGCGTCGCCAGCTCGGGCGTCACCTTCTTCCGCAGCCTCGGCGGCACGGTCGGCGTCTCGGTGATGGGCGCCGCACTCGCGACCCGCGTCGCGGATCTGTTCGGTTCGGATGCGGTCCGCAAGAGCCTCGGCGCCGCACTCGCGGCCCTCGGCCCGCAGGGCGCCGAGATCGCGGAGCAGCTCCAATCGGGCACGATCCCCTCGGTCGTCTCACTGCCCCACGACGTGCGCATCATCGTCGAAGACGTCTACGCGCAGGGCATCTCGGCCTCGTTCCTGATCGGCGTCCCCTTCGCCATCCTGAGCCTTCTCGCGATCATCTTCCTGCCGAACACGCCGCTCACCCGCATGACCAACACCGAGCGCTCGCATGCCTCCGAGGCCGATCTCGCGACCGTCTCGACCTCGAGCGGGATGGCGGCGCTCACCGCGACCGGCAAGATCCGGGTGGTGGGCGGATCCGCCGAGACCGGCGGCGGCGAATCCGGCGATGACGAACCCGGCGACGGCTCGCGGGCGAAGGCCGACTGATGAATGCGCCGCAGCAGAGCGACGATCACGCCGAAGCGATCGCGCGCATCGAACGGGAATTCGACGTCTTCGTCGCTCAGATCCGTCGCACCGCCCGCGCGAATGCGCAGGCGGTCAGCGACGGCATGCTCCCCGGGGCGTTCAAGGTGCTCGGCTCGATCGCGCGCGCCGGGAGCATCACGATGTCGGAGCTCACCGAGCTGCTCATGATCGACAAGGGGCAGATGAGTCGCACGGTGCGCGAGCTCGACGAGCGCGGCCTCATCGAGCGCTCGCCCGACCCCGCCGACGGCAGATCGATGCTGCTCTCGCTCAGCGAGCACGGGGCGGAGCGCATCGCCGTCGTGCACAACCGCCGCAGGGATATCCTGCGCACGGTGCTGCACGGCTGGAGCGTGAGCGACATCGACCGCTTCGCCCAGATGCTGCACGCGCTGATGACCGGGCTCGACACAGAGGATCAGGAGCGGCGCGCCGCGCAGCAGAGCAGCGCGAGCGACTAGTCGGTCGACGGGAGCTCGGCGAGCACCGCGTCGATCTGCGCCATCGCCGCGCTCATCCCCTCTTCCATCCCCATCTCGAGCAGCTGTTCGAGTTCTTCGCGCGAGGCGAACTCGGTGGCCGTGATGAGGCGCGATCCGCTCTCCATCGATTCGAAGGTGTAGACCATTCGCATGCTCGGCAGCTCGGTGTTCGGGGTGCCGTCGTCATTCGCGAAGCCGTCCTCGACGGTGAAGGAGCGTCCGGGATCGACATCGATCCACTTCCAGAAGCCGCAGCTCTTCTCGCCCTCGGGGCCGGTCATCTCGTAGGCGCTCGCGCCTCCGACGACGGGCTCGTGGCGGGTGAACACCGCGGGGAACTCCGGCGGCCCCCAGAATCTTTCGATCTGGCGGGCGTCGGTGTAGGCCTCCCACAGCCGCTCGGCGGAGACGGGATACTCCGCGACGACGGTGATGCTGGGCGCGTCGAGGTCCCTGGTGACGCTGATGATCGGCATGGCTCCCACCTCCCGGGTGCGCGATACCGCATCCGCGCGGTATCGTCCTGCGATTCAGACTACTGCGAGACGCCGTCGCGGCGCTTGCGGCGCCACGCGGCGAAGGCGCGAATCGCCTCGATCAGGATCGGGATGCCCGGAATCAGCACGAGCACGAGGATGATGACCTCGCTGTACTGCTGCACGAACGGGATCTGCCCGAGGAAGTAGCCGATCAGCGTGACGCCGACGGCCCAGAGCAGCGCCCCGACGGCGTTGTAGATGACGAATCTTCGATACTGCATCGTGCCGACCCCGGCGGCCGGCGGCACGAAGCCGCGGATCACCGGCAGGAAGCGCGCGATGATGATCGCCTTGGGCCCGTGCTTCTCGAAGAACGCGTGCGTGCGCTCGACGTTCGCGGGGTTGAAGAGCTTGCTCTTGGGGCGGTTGAAGATCGCGGGGCCGATCTTCCGCCCGAGGACGAAGCCGAGCTGATCGCCTGCGAAGGCGAAGGCGAACAGCAGGGTGCAGGTGATCCAGATCGGGATGTCGAGGAAGCCGGTCGCGGTGAACAGCCCCACCGTGAACAGCAGCGAATCCCCCGGGAGGAAGGAGAGCACCACCACTCCGGTCTCGAGGAACACGAATGCGCACGCGAGGATGAGCGCGATCCATCCCCCCGCGCGCAACAGGTGCTCGGGATCGAGCCAGTCGATGCCGAGCAGCGCGGGAAGCACTTCGGGAAGCGCCGACGCGAAGGTCACGCCCGCTCGGCCATCTCGACGACGTTGGTCATGAGCAGGGCGACCGTCATCGGACCGACCCCACCCGGGTTCGGCGAGATCCACCCCGCGACCTCTTCGACACCGGGGGCGACATCGCCGTAGACGCGATCCTTGCCGCCGGGCGTCTCGCTGGGCTCACGGGTGACGCCAACATCGAGGATCGCGGCGCCCGGCTTCACGTCTTCGGGCCGGATGAGATGCTTCACTCCGGCTGCGGCGACGATGACATCGGCCTGGCGCAGGTGGTGCGGCATATCGACCGTGCCGGTGTGGGTGAGCGTCACAGTGGCGTTGATCGCGCGGCGCGTGAGCAGCAGCCCGATCGAGCGGCCGATGGTGACGCCCCGGCCGACGACCACGACATGCTTGCCCTTCAGGTCGACGTCGTTGCGCAGCAGCAGCTCGATGACGCCGCGCGGCGTGCACGGCAGCGGCGTGGTGATCGGGCCGTTCACGTTGAGCACGAGATGACCGAGATTCGTCGGGTGCAGACCGTCGGCGTCCTTCGCCGGGTCGATGCGCTCGAGCACGCGGTCGGTGTCGATATGCGCCGGCAGCGGGAGCTGCACGATGTAGCCGTGGCACGACGGGTCGGCGTTCAGCTCGTCGATCGCCGCCTCGACCTCTTCCTGCGTCGCATCGGCGGGGAGCTCCCGCTGGATGGAGTGCATGCCGATCGCGGTCGACTGGCGATGCTTCATGCCGACGTAGAGCTGGGATGCCGGATCGGCGCCCACGAGCAGCGTCGCGATGCCGGGGACGATGCCGCGCTCGGCGAGCCTCGCGATGCGCTCGGCGAGCTCGGCCTTGATCTCGGCGGCCGCGGCCCGGCCGTCGAGAACCTGGGCTACCACTGCTCGAGCCCCGGGTACAGCGGGTACTGCTCGGCGAGAGCCGTGACACGCGCGCGCAGCTCGCTCACGTCGCCGGCCTGCTGCAGCGTGAGGGCGATGATGTCGGCGACCTGGGCGAAGTCCTCGTCGCCGAAGCCGCGCGTGGCCAGCGCCGGGGTGCCGATGCGCAGGCCGCTCGTCACCATCGGGGGGCGCGGATCGAAGGGCACCGAGTTGCGGTTCACGGTGATGCCGACCTCGTGCAGCGCGTCTTCGGCCATCTGGCCGTCGAGCTTCGAGTTGCGCAGATCGGCGAGCACGAGGTGCACATCCGTACCGCCCGTGAGCACGTCGATGCCCGCCGCCTTCGAGGCCTCGCTCGTGAGCGCCTCGGCGAGCAGCTTGGCGCCCGAGAGCGTGCGCGCCTGGCGATCCTTGAACTCATCGGTCGCGGCGAGCTTGAACGCGGTCGCCTTGGCGGCGATGACGTGCATCAGCGGGCCGCCCTGCTGCCCCGGGAACACGTTCGAGTTCAGGCGCTTGTAGAGCTCGAGATCGTTCGTGAGGATGAAGCCCGAGCGCGGGCCGCCGATGGTCTTGTGCACGGTCGAGGAGACGACATGCGCGTGCGGCACCGGATTCGGGTGCAGGCCCGCGGCGACGAGACCGGCGAAATGCGCCATGTCGACCCAGAGCGTCGCGCCGACCTCGTCGGCGATCGCGCGGAAGGACGCGAAGTCGAGGGTGCGCGGGTACGCCGACCAGCCGGCGATGATCACCTTCGGGCGGTGCTCGAGCGCCTTCTGGCGCACGACGTCCATGTCGACCGTGAAGGTCTCGGGATCGACTCCGTAGGAGACGACGTTGTAGAGCTTGCCCGAGAAGTTCAGCTTCATGCCGTGGGTGAGGTGGCCGCCGTGGGCGAGTTCGAGGCCGAGGATCGTGTCGCCCGGCTCCGCGATCGCGCTGAGCACGGCGGCGTTCGCCGAGGCGCCCGAGTGCGGCTGCACATTGGCGTAGGCCG
>JBDIAD010000042.1:0-8843 GCA_039812205.1 Leucobacter sp. | reverse complement strand
GCGCCATGAGAGAGCCCCACGAGTGCGCGAACGCGATAAGCGGCAGGTTCGGATGGCGAGCGCGGATCAGTGCGGCGAACTGTTCGATCGCGGCCTCGGTGGCGCGCAGCCCGCCGGGGCCGAGGTGCCCGAGTTCCGCGAGGTCGCCGCCGTGCTGCGCGCGCCCGGTCGCACCGTGGCCGCGGTGATCGTCGGCGTAGACGGCGAAACCGGCGGCCACCAGCGCTTTCGCGAAGGCGGCATATCGCAGGGCGTGCTCGCCGACCCCGTGCGAGATGTGCACGGCCGCGATGGGATCCTTCGCCGGCCAGTGGTAGGCGTGGATCTGGACGCCCTCGGCGTCGACGTAGTTCACCAGGTCGGGCGTCGGGCGCACCGCGTTGTCTGACATGTCTCCATTGTCGTACGTCTCGCGGTGCGGCGGGTGCGCGTGTTAGCGGGGCTGCGACTCGGCGAACTCCGCGTCGAGCGCGGCATCGATCGAGGCCAGAGCCTCCGCGCCGTCGTCGGTGATGAGCACCTGAACGCTCCGGCGATCCTGCTCATCGGAGCGTCGGAACGCGTAGTCGAGCGAGACGAGCGTGTCGACGGTGCGCGTCGCGGACGCCGGCGGGAGCGCGGTCGCATCGAGCACTTCCTTCATCGACACCGCCGTGCTGCGCCGCAGCAGTCGCAGCACGCGCCACGCGTCCACGCCGAGCTCGGTGCCCTGGAGCACGTTCTGCAGGCGCCGCTCGAGCAGGCGATACTCGCCCAATGCCCGGTCCAGACGATCTGCGGTGCTCATACGCCTATCCAGCGCTCCTCGATGTTGCTACATTCAATCCCACGGTGAGGTTGATCGTACACGCTGGGGGTGACGGCATGGTCGGCAGGTATCGGCTCGCCCTGGTCGTTCCAGGGGGCGGATCGCCCGCCATGTACACGCCGACCTTCGCGATGACCGCCGAGCTCGCGATGCACGAGTTCAACGCGCGCGGTGGGGTGCTCGGCAACGAGATCGAGCTCGTGCCCGTCAAAGTCGGGCCGCACGCGCTGCGCCGGAGCGATGAGGTCACCGAGGCGCTCGAGCGAGCGGGAGCGGACGGCGTCATCGTCTGCCACGACTCGAACGTGCGCGAGCTCGTCATCGATATCGTGCGCGGCCGCGCCCCGGTGTTCTACCCGCCGATCTGGGAGGGCGGCGCGCAGCGAGCCGGGGTCATCTGCACGGGCGAGGACTCGGGCAGCAAGACCTGGCCGGCGATTCGGTGGCTCGCCGAGAACGCCTCCGCGAGCGACTGGATGATCGTGGGCACCGACTACCGGTGGCCGAGCGGGACGGCGCGCGCGGTCGAACCGCAGCTGCGTCGCCGGGGCTGGTGGCACGGCACCCATCTCGTGCCGTATTCGCTGCTCGACGATCTCGACGGCGATGAGCGCGTGGTGCGGCAGCTCGTCGACGCCGTCGAGGCGTCGACCGCGACCTGCGTGCTCGTGCTGCTGCACGGCTCGCAGATGGCGATGTTCAACCGGGAGTTCGCGTCTCGTGGGCTCGACGAGCGGGTGCTGCGCTTCGCTCCGATGGCCGATGAGTCGGTGCTCCTGGCGAGCGGCCCGGAGACGACCCGCGGCTTGCTCACCGCGTTCGGCTCGCTCGATGACGGGGCGCCCGTCGACGAGCGGGGATTCCTGCAGCGGTACCGGGAGCTGCATGGGGCGCTCGCCCCGACGCCGACGGGGGTGACGCTCGCGGGGTACGAGGGCGTCGCCGTGGCGAGCGCGATCGCGCTGGGCACCGGTCATCTTCGCGCAAGCGTCGACGAGCTCTCCTCGATGCGCTCGCGGGGTTTCGACTTCGAGGCCCCGACCGGTCGGGTATCCGTTCGCAGCGGATCGGTGACGCGGCCGATGAAGCTCCTGAGCGTCGACGGCATCGATCTCGTGCCTCTCGCGACGCTCAGCTGAGCGGGATGCGGCGATCCGACCCTGGCTATTGCTTCCATTTGGGAGTAACATGCGGGTGATTTACTTCCATTTGGAACATATTGAATCTGGAGCATTTCATGCAACGAAGCATTGATGTCCCCGCGGGCGGCGCCGCGGTGATCGAGGTGGCCGCGGGCGAGCGGCTGCGCGTGGTCGACCCGGTCGGAGAGCAGATCGGCGATTTCGTCGCGTTCGCCAAGGACGACCTCGGTGAGCGGATCTCGACCGCCGAGACGATGAATTTCAACGACTGGAACGCCCGCGTGAGGGTGGGGACGATCCTCTACTCGAATCGCCCGCGCCCCTTCTTCACCGTGCTCGACGACACCTCCGTCGGCACCCACGATCTGCTGTTCGCCGCCTGCACCCCGCTGTTCTACGAGTACTACGGCGGGGTCACGGGGCACGCGAACTGCCACGACAATCTCATCGCGGCGCTGCGACCGTACGGCATCGCCGCCGAGGATCTGCCGAACCCGGTGAACCTCTTCCAGCTTTCGGAAGTCGGCGAGGGCGGCGCGATCAACGTCGGCCCTCCGGGGGCGAAGGCGGGCGAGTACATCGAACTGCGGGCCGAAATGGACGCCGTGGTCGCCGTGTCGTCGTGTCCGGTCGATCTCGAGGTGCTCGGCGCGGGGGACTGGGTGCCGACACCGCTGCGCATCGAGGTCCTGGGGGCGGGATCATGAGCGAGGAGCAGGCCGCCGCGCCCGCGCACGAGCGCGGGCTGATGCCCAACCAGGTCGGCGTGCTGCACCTGGTCGCCTTCGTCGTCGCGTGCGCCGCGCCGCTCACGCTCATGGCGGGGGTCGCCCCCGTCGCGATCTCCATCGGCGGGCCGGGAGCCCCGGCCGCCTACCTCTTCGCGATGATCGTGCTCGCGTTCTTCGCGGTCGGCTACGTCGCGATGGCGCGGCACATCCGCAACTCCGGCGCCTTCTACGCGTTCATCAGCGCCGGCATGGGTCGCCCGCTCGGCGGCGCTGCGGGCGTGATGACGCTTGTCGCGTACTTCATGTTCACGATCGGTCAGACGATCGGCAGCGCGGTGTTCGCGCAGATGGCGATCGGATACTTCACCGGCGTCGAGGTCCCGTGGCCGCTGCTCGCCGTCGTGGTCGCCCTGCTGCTCGGCTGGCTCGGCTACAACCGGGTGACCCTGAACGCTCGGGTCCTCGCGATCTCGCTTGCGCTCGAGATGGTGATCCTGCTCCTGCTGGCCATCGCGGTGCTCGCGCAGGGCGGCGCAGACGGGATCACCTTCGGCACCTTCCATCCCGACAATCTCTTCGTGCCGGGCATGGGCGTCGTGCTCATCTTCTCCTTCGGCGCCTTCCTCGGCGTCGAGGCGACCGCGATCTACTCGGAGGAGGCGAAGGATCCGCGCCGCACCGTGAAGCGCGCGACCTACATCGCGATCGGTCTGCTCGGCATCTTCTACGCATTCGTGCTCTGGACGATCGTGCTCGCCTTCGGCGAGGCGAACATCGTCGACGCCGCGACGAGCGACCCCGAGGGCCTCTTCTTCGTCGCGATGGAGCAGTACGTCGGCTCCTTCGGCGTCGGCACCATGTACGTCATGCTCTTCGTGAGCATCTTCGCGTCGACGCTCGCGTTCCACAACGAGTCGAATCGGTACATGTTCTCGCTCGGTCGCGCGGGCATGCTGCCGAAGTGGTTCGCCCGAACGCATCATCGCAGCCGTTCTCCGTGGGTCGCCGGCTTCTTCCAGATCGCCGTGGTCCTCGTGATGATCCTCATCTTCGCGCTCATGGGCATCGACCCCTTCCTCGAGGGATTCATCTTCCTCGCGAGCGCGGCCGTGGTCGGCGTGCTCGTGACTCAGTGGCTCTCGACCATCGCCGTGATGGCGTTCTTCGCGCGAAATACGCGCGGCACCTCGATCTGGCAGCGGCTCATCGCGCCGATTCTCGCCTTCTGCGGGCTCGGGATCGCCATCGCGATGATGTTCACGAACTTCGAGCTGCTGACCGGGGTCTCCGGCGGGGTGAACATCGCCCTCTTCGTGCCGCTCGCGCTCGGCTTCGTCGGGGGGCTGATCCGAGCGATCGTGCTCGCCAGGCGCGGCGGCGAGATCGACGAGAATGAGTTCACCGATACAGCCCGCACCACCGAAACGGAGCAGTCATGACGAGCCATGCAGCCTATTCAGAGGCGATCGCCCGAGCCCGCGCGGATCATCTCGGCGCCTTCATCTCGATCGTCGACGACGAGACGGCGGGGCGGATCGCGGCGTCCGCACCGAGTGCCGACACCGCCGTCGCAGGCATGCCCTTCGCGGTGAAGGACAACATCGACACGGTGCTGCTGCCGACGACGGCGAACACCCCGGCACTGGCCGGCTCGATCCCCGCGGCCGACCAGGCCGCCGTCGCGCGGCTCGCGGCGGCCGGTGCGCTCCTCGTCGGCAAGACCAATCTGCACGAGCTCGCCTTCGGCATCACCACCGGCGCGGCCTCCGTGCCGGCGACGCGCAACCCGCACGACGAGTCGCGCAGCCCGGGCGGCTCGTCGGGCGGCTCGGCCGTCGCCGTCGCCACCGGTGTCGTGCCCTTCGCGCTCGCGACCGACACGGGCGGGTCGGCGACGATCCCCGCGGCATGGTGCGGCGTCTACGGCTATCGTCCCTCGATGGGGCGCTGGCCCGCCGGCGGTACGGTGCCGCTCTCGGCGACGCGGGACACGGTCGGCGTCATCGCGAACTCGGTGCGGCTCGTGCGGGAGGTCGACGAGATCGTGCGCGAACCGGGCGCTGCGGAGGCCGCGGAGGCTGCCGGGGAGATGCCCGAGCCGACCCCCGCGACGATTCGCATCGGCGTCCCGCTGCCCGAGTCGCGCTATCTGAGCCCCCTCGCGGATGATGTGAGCGGCAAATGGCGATCCACCATCGAAACCCTCGAGGCGGCACCCGGCATCGAACTCGTCCCCGTCGAGACCGACCTGCTCCACGAGCTCGACGAGACCTGCGGAATCGGCATCGTGCTCTACGAGACCGCGCGCGACCTCACGGCGCACCTCGCGGCTCTACCGCACCCGGTGACGTATCAGGAGGTGCAGGATCGGGCCGCCGCAGTGGATGTGCCGGGCCTGCTCGCCGCGGCCGCAGGGCAGCGCGAGGCGCATGAGGAATACGCCGGGCTCATGGCCGTGCGCGAGCGGCTGCGCGACGCCTGGGATGCCGTATTCGCCGACAACGGCGTCGACGTGCTGCTGCGACCGACCTCCCCGATCACCGCCGTGCCCATCGGCGACGAATTCACCACGCGGGCCTTCGGCGGGGAGGTGCCGACCTTCGGCACGGTGATCCGCAACACCGGCCCGGGCTCGACCGCGGGGCAGCCGTCGATCACGCTGCCGGCCGGTGCCGGCTCGGCAGGCCTGCCGGTGGGAGTCTCGCTCGACGGCCGGCGCGGCGGGGACGATGCGATGCTCGCGATCGCCGCCGTGATCGACGAGCTGCTGTGAGCGGTTGGCCGAGGCGAGTGTCGGAGGGGCTGAATAGACTCGCAGTATGAGTAGTGCGAGCCTCCCGGTCACCGTCACCCTTCCCGATGACGAGGGGCTGCGCCAGGCCGTCGGCGAACTGCCGGGCGCGAACATCCTCACCTGGAACTTCGACGGCCCGCCACCGGTCGACGACATCGACCTGGTGGTGGCGCCGTACATCGGCGGCGGGCGATACCTCGCCGCCCTGTCGCAGGCGCGGCACGTGCGCCTGGTGCAGTGGCAGTCCATCGGGTACGACCACGTTCCGCGCGAGTTCGTCGGCGACATCCCCGTGGCGAATGCGGCGTCGGTGCACGAGGTGGCGACGGCGGAGCTCGCCGTGACGCTCGCGCTGGCGGCGCTGCGCGAGATCCCGCACTACGTGCGCCAGGGGCTCGACGGCACCTGGAAGGCGAAGTTCAGTCAGGGTCTCGCCGACCGGCGCGTGCTGCTGATCGGCTACGGCGGCATCGGCAAGCGCATCGAGGCGCGGCTCTCGGGCTTCGAGGTCGAGATCGCCCGGGTGGCGCGCACCGCGCGCACGGAGACGAACCTCGCCGGCGAGCAGGTGCGGGTGCACGGCTTCGAGTCGCTGCACGAGCGGCTCGCCGAGGCGGATGTCGTGCTCATCGCGGTGCCGCTGACCGCGGAGACGACGCGACTCATCGACGCGGCGGCCCTCGCGGCGCTGCCCGACGGCGCGCTGGTCGTGAACGTCGCCCGCGGGAAGGTGCTCGACACCGAGGCGCTGCTCGCGGAGGTGCGCGGCGGCCGGCTGCGCGCGGCGCTCGACGTGGTCGACCCCGAGCCGCTGCCCGCGGATCACCCGCTGTGGCGCGAGCCGAATGTGCTCGTGGTGCCGCATGTGGGCGGTGAGAGCGAGGCGTTCATGCCCCGCATCTCGGCGCTGATCCGCCGGCAGATCGTGCATCTGCAGCTCGGGGAGCGCCCCGAGAACCTGGTGATCGGAGAGTGGACGGAGTGAGTCTGATGCGTGCAGTGGTGGTTCCGCAGGCCGGCGGCCCCGAGGTGATGGAGCTCCGCGAGGTGCCCGAGCCCGAGTTCGGGCCGTACGAGATGCTCGTCGAGACGCTCGCCGTCGGAGTGAACTTCATCGAGACCTACCAGCGCGGCGGCGTCTATGACGTGGAGTACCCCTTCATCCCCGGCGGCGAGGCCGGCGGGCGGGTGGTCGCGGTCGGCGCGGGTGTGCTCAACATCGAGGTCGGCGACCGCATCGCGACCGCGGCCGGTCGGCAGTGCTACGCCGACAAATTCGTCGTTCCCTACGTCGACGCGGCGCGCGTGCCCGCGAGCATCGACGACGTCACGGCCGCCGCGATTCCCCTGCAGGGCTGCACCGCGCACTATCTGGCTGGCGATGCCGCGCATCCCGAGGCCGGCGATACGGTGATCGTGCACGCCGGCGCCGGCGGGGTCGGGCTGATCCTCACCCAGATCCTCGCCGCGCGCGGCGTGCGGGTGCTCACCACCGCGTCCACCGACGAGAAACGGGCGCTGAGCGTCGCGGCGGGCGCGGTCGAGTCGATGCCGTACGAGGGGTTCGCGGATCGCGCGCGCGAGCTCACCGGCGGGGAAGGCGTGGCCGTCGTCTACGACGGGGTCGGCCGCACGACCTTCGACGAGTCGCTCACCGCGCTGCGGGTGCGGGGTGAGATGGTGCTCTTCGGCGGGGCGAGCGGGCAGGTGCCGCCCTTCGACCTGCAGCGCCTGAACGCCCTCGGTTCGCTCTCGATCACGCGGCCGTCGCTCGGGGCCTTCATGCGCAACCCGGGCGAGCGCGAGGCGCGCTACCGGGAGCTCTTCGCCGGGGTAACGAAGGGCGAACTGAACTTCCGCATCGGCGCGACGTACCCGCTGGCCGAGGCCGCCGAGGCGCATCGCGCCCTCGAGGGCCGTGCCACCACGGGCAAGGTCGTGCTGCTGCCGTAGAGCGTCGCGGGGCGGAGCCCGCAGCGATCCACCACCCGGGCGCGGCTAGACTGGCCGGGTGCGCATCTCGCGCCCCAAGATCCCCGCTTGCCCCTTGGAGTGATTGAAATATGGCTGAGCTCTCCCGCCTCGACAAGGTCATCGCCCTCGCCCGCCACCGCGGCTTCGTCTACCAGGCCGGTGAGATCTACGGCGGCTCGCGTTCTGCCTGGGACTACGGCCCGCTCGGCGCCGCCCTCAAGGAGAACATCAAGCGCCAGTGGTGGAAGGCGATGGTGCAGCGCCGCGACGACGTCGTCGGCATCGACTCGAGCGTGATCCTGCCCAAGCAGGTGTGGGAGGCCTCCGGTCACGTCGAGGTTTTCAGCGATCCGCTCGTCGAGTGCCTGCAGTGCCACCGCCGCTACCGCGAGGACCACCTCATCGAGGCCTTCGAGGAGAAGAAGGGCCGCGCGCCCGAGGGCGGGCTCGATGAGATCGTCTGCACGAACTGCGGCACGCGCGGGCAGTGGACCGAGCCGCGCGCGTTCTCGGGCCTGCTGAAGACCTTCCTCGGGCCGGTCGACGATGAGGCGGGTCTGCACTACCTGCGCCCCGAGACCGCGCAGGGCATCTTCGTGAACTTCGCGAATGTGCTGCAGTCCTCGCGCATGAAGCCTCCCTTCGGCATCGCGCAGATCGGCAAGAGCTTCCGCAACGAGATCACTCCCGGCAACTTCATCTTCCGCACCCGCGAGTTCGAGCAGATGGAGATGGAGTTCTTCGTCGTGCCCGGCACCGACGAGGAGTGGCAGGAGTACTGGATGAACCAGCGCATGGCCTGGTACGTCGACCTCGGCATCGACCCCGAGAACCTCCGCTTCTACGATCACCCGAAAGAGAAGCTGTCGCACTACTCCAAGCGCACCGCCGACATCGAGTACAAGTTCGGCTTCGCCGGCGGCGACTGGGGCGAGCTCGAGGGCATCGCGAACCGCACCGACTTCGACCTGTCGACCCACTCGAAGCACTCGGGCAAGGATCTCTCCTTCTTCGATCAGGCGACCGACAGCCGCTTCGTGCCCTACGTCATCGAGCCGGCCGCGGGGCTCACCCGCTCGCTGATGGCCTTCCTCGTGGACGCGTACCGCGAGGAGTCGGTGCCCAACGCGAAGGGCGGAACCGACACGCGCACCGTGCTCGGCCTCGACCCGCGTCTCGCCCCGGTCAAGGTCGCCGTGCTGCCGCTCAGCCGCAACGAGAGGCTGTCGCCCCTCGCGCGTGAGATCGCCGATGAGCTGCGCGAGGACTGGAACATCGACTTCGACGACGCCGGCGCCATCGGCCGCCGCTACCGCCGCCAGGACGAGATCGGCACGCCGTTCTGCGTCACGGTCGACTTCGACTCGCTCGAGGACGACGCCGTGACGGTGCGC
>JBDIAD010000041.1:0-8947 GCA_039812205.1 Leucobacter sp. | reverse complement strand
GTCCTCGAGCGCGAGCGCCGCAGAGCCCGCGATCTGCCCGAGCGCGGAGTCGAACTCCTCCTCGGTGACACCGGACTCGGCGATCCTCTGCAGCTCGACGCCCGCGAGATCCACGACGTCGGCGGCCTTGGCCGGAGCGGTACCGGCATAGATACCGAACACCCCGGCATCGCTGTAGCTGCCGCCGAAGGAGTAGGTGGTGTAGGCGAGCCCGCGCTTCTCGCGGATCTCCTGGAACAGGCGGCTGGACATACCGCCGCCGAGCACCGAGTTCATGATGCCGAACGCGAAGCGGCGCTCGTCCCCCGCCGTGATGCCGGGCGAGCCGATCATGAGGTTCACCTGCTCGCTGTCGCGCTGCGTCACCTGCAGCCCGGTGAGCTGATGCGGGGGCGTGCTCGGCTCCGGTCGATGCAGGTTCACGCCTCGGCGCAGCGGCGTGCGCTCGGCATCGGTGCGCCAGCGCTCCCCCGAGGCGGCGAGCGCCTCGAGCACGAGCGCGACCAGCCTGTCGTGATCGACCGCCCCGGCAGCCGCGACGACGAGCGTCGACGGGTCGTACTCGGCAAAGTAGTGCTCGACCACGTCGTCGCGCCGGGCCGCGCGGATCGTATCGGGATTGCCGCCGATCGGCCGCCCGAGCGGATGCCCCGCGAGCACCGCCTCGAAGAAGCGCTCCCCGGTGACGTCGGCGAGATCGTCCGCGGCCATCGCGAGCTCCTCGAGGATCACGCCGCGCTCGTTCTCGAACTCATCGGCATCGATCACCGAGTTCGTGACCATGTCGGCGAGCACCCGCACCGCGCCGTCGAGATCCGCGTCGCGAACCTTCGCGTAGTAGCAGGTGTACTCCTTCGCGGTCATCGCGTTGTGGTCGGCGCCGATCCGGTCGAAGCTCTTCGCGATCTCGTACGCGTTCAGACTCGGTGTGCCCTTGAACAGCAGATGCTCGAGGAAGTGAGTGGAACCGAGGCTGCCCGGCGCCTCGTCGTGCGTGGCCTGCTCGTCGCGCGACCCCACACCGACCCAGAATCCCACCGTGGCACTGCGCGCGCCGGGCATGACCTCGGTGAGCACGCGCAGCCCGCTCGGGTGCACGGTTCGGCGCATGATCCCGCCGCCGAGATCGGCTTCGAGTTCGGGCAGATCGAGGGGCAGGGCGATGGATTCGGGCACGCCCTCCACCCTAGCGGCCCATCGGGTCGCGCGAGAGCGCGGTGAAGAGCGCCACCGTTCCGATTGCGCCGGCCATCACGGCGAGGCCACCGCTGACGGTGATGAGGGATCCCAGCCAGCCCAGGAGGAGCCCGCCGAGCGGCAACGATCCGCCCCATGCCCAGACGTAGAGGCTCATGACCCGACCGCGCACCCGGTCATCGAGCTGCGACTGCACGATCGTGTTCAGGCGTATCATCGCGGCGTTCGCGCTCGCGGCCATGAGGATGACGCTGAAGCACGCACCGATGAGGCTCGGCGAGAAGGCGATGCCGACAAGGGCCAGCGCCGACAGCGTGTGCAGCCAGGCGATGGTCTTGAGATTGCGGGCGCGCGGGAACGGCGAGAGAGCGCCGATGACCGCGCCGATGCCCGCCATCGCCAGCATCAGCGCGAAGCCGACCTCGCCGGCGTCGAAGCGGCTGGTGACGATGACCGAGAACATCGAGGCACTCGAGAGCACGAGGAGGCCGGTGAGCGCCACGAAGGCGATGGCCCGGCGCACCACTGCGTTCTTCGCGAGCACGGCGAAGCCGCCGCCGATCTGCGCGAGGACCGACTCGGTGCGCGGTCCCCTCGAGGCCGACTGCCTCGGGTATCCGATCACCAGGAGGATGACGAGGACGTAGATCGCGCCGCCGCAGACGAGCGCGAGCGGCGCCCCGCCGAGAAGGAGCAAGCCGCCGGCGAGGATCGGCCCGATCGTGCGCGCGATGTTCTGGCTCGCGGCGAAGAGCGAGACGGCGCGCGGGAAGAGCTGCGTCGGCACGGTCGACGGCATGATCGAGTGGTGCCCGGCGTCGTTGAACGGCGAGCATGCGCCGACGCACATGGCGAGGATCGCGCAGGTCGCGAAGCCGAGCGCGCCGGTATTGCCCGCGATCCCGCCGGAGAATCCGACGAGGCTGAGCATCGCGAGAGCGACTGCGATGACGACTTTGCGATTGAAGTGGTCGAGCACCACGCCCGCGAATGGAGCGATGAGGAGGTACGGGAGCAGCTGCAGGAAGTAGAGCAGGCCGACCTCGGCCGGGCCCGAGTCCGGAAGGTTCGCGACCTGCCACTGCAGTGCGGTGATGAGCAGCCAGTAGCAGCCCTGGGAGACGAAGCCGACGCTGCAGAGCAGCGCGAAGCCCCGGTTGAACAAGTGTTCAACCGGGGCTTCGCGGCCGGAGGTCACTGACGGCTATTCAGTGGTCGAGGTCTCTTCGACCGGGGCCTCCGCCGCAGCGTCGGCCGCGGCCTCTTCGAGCACGGGCTCGAGCGAGAGCTTGCCGCGATCGTCGACCTTCGTGATCTTGACGAGGATCTTCTGACCGATGGACAGCACGTCGTCGACCGAGTCGATCCGCTTGCCGCCGGCGAGCTTGCGCACCTCGCTGATGTGCAGCAGGCCGTCCTTGCCCGGCAGCAGCGACACGAAGGCGCCGAAGGCGGCGTTCTTCACGACGGTGCCGAGGTACTGCTCGCCGACCTCGGGGTTCTGCGGGTTCGCGATGGCGTTCACCTGCGCGCGGGCCGCCTCGGCGGAGGGTCCGTCGACTGCGCCGATGTACACGGTGCCGTCGTCGTCGATCGAGATGTCGGCGCCGGTCTCGTCCTGGATGCCGTTGATCGTCTTGCCCTTCGGACCGATCAGCTCGCCGATCTTGTCGACCGGGATCTGCACGGTGATGACGCGCGGTGCGGTCGGCGCCATCTCGTCGGGGGCGTCGATCGCCTGGTTCATGACACCGAGGATCTTCGTGCGGGCGTCCTTCGCCTGCGACAGGGCGCCGGCGAGCACGTCGCTCGGGATGCCGTCGAGCTTCGTGTCCAGCTGCAGGGCCGTCACGAACTCGGAGGTACCGGCGACCTTGAAGTCCATGTCGCCGAGCGCGTCCTCCGCGCCGAGGATGTCGGTGAGCGTCGCGTAGCGCGTCTCGCCGTTCACCTGGTCGGAGACGAGGCCCATCGCGATGCCCGCGACGGGCGCGCGCAGCGGCACGCCGGCGTTCAACAGCGACAGCGTCGAGGCGCAGACGGAGCCCATCGAGGTGGAGCCGTTCGAGCCGAGCGCCTCGGAGACCTGACGGATCGCGTAGGGGAACTCGTCGCGCGCCGGGAGCACCGGCACGAGCGCGCGCTCGGCGAGGAAGCCGTGGCCGATCTCACGGCGCTTGGGGCTGCCCACGCGCCCGGTCTCACCCGTCGAATACGGCGGGAAGTTGTAGTGGTGCATGTAGCGCTTGGAGGTGGTCGGCGAGAGCGAGTCGATCTGCTGCTCCATCTTCAGCATGTTCAGCGTCGAGATGCCCAGGATCTGGGTCTCGCCGCGCTGGAAGATCGCCGAGCCGTGCACGCGCGGGATCACCTGGACCTCGGCGTCGAGCGTGCGGATGTCGGTGAGCCCGCGGCCGTCGATGCGGGCGCCCTCGGTGAGGATCCGACCGCGGACGATCTTCTTCGTGACCGACTTGTAGGCGGCCGACACCTGATCCAGCGCCTCGGCGGCGAGCTCGCCGGCCTGCGCCTTCGCCGCGATGGCCTCCTTGACGCGAACCTTCAGCGCATCGTCGGCATCCTGGCGCTCCTGCTTGTCGGCGATCTGGTAGATGCCCGTGAGCTCGGCCTCGGCGAGCGCCTCGACCGCCGCGTACACCTCGTCGGTGTAGGGCAGGAAGACGGGGTACTCCTCGACGGCCTTCGCCGACTGCGCGGCGAGCTGCTCCTGGGCCTTCACGAGCTGCGTGAGGAACGGCTTCGCCGCCTCGAGGCCCTGCGCGACGACCGCCTCGTCGGGCTTCGTCGCTCCGGCCTTGATGAGGTTCCACGAACCCTCGGTGGCCTCCGCCTCGACCATCATGATCGCGACGTCCTCGCTGCCATCGGCCTTCGTGACCACGCGGCCGGCGACCATGAGGTCGAACACGGCGCTCTCGAGCTGCTCGACGTTCGGGAATGCGACCCACTGGTCGCCGATCAGTGCGAGGCGCACGCCGGCGATCGGGCCGGAGAACGGCAGGCCCGAGATCTGCGTCGACGCCGAAGCGGCGTTGATCGCGAGCGCGTCGTAGAACTCGCCCGGGGCGATCGACAGCACGGTGACGACGATCTGGACCTCGTTGCGCAGGCCGTCGACGAAGGACGGGCGCAGCGGACGGTCGATCAGGCGGCAGACGAGGATCGCCTCGGTCGAGGGGCGGCCCTCGCGACGGAAGAACGAGCCGGGGATCTTGCCGGCGGCGTACGAGCGCTCCTCGACGTCCACGGTGAGCGGGAAGAAGTCGAAGTGATCCTTCGGCTGCTTGGAGGCGCTCGTCGCGCTCAGCAGCATGGTCTCTTCGTCGAGGTAGGCGGCGACGGCGCCCTGCGCCTGCTGCGCGAGGCGACCGGCCTCGAAACGGATGGTGCGCTTGCCGAACTTGCCGTTGTCGAGAACGGCTTCGGCGAACTTGATTTCAGGACCCTCCACGGGTGCTCCTCTACTGACATGAGCACGTACGCTGGCAGCTCTGAGCGCTGAAGCGTGGCCGCGTGCGACCCAGGCGCTGATGTTCAGTAGAAGACCGCACTGCGAGGACCCGCAGCGAAACCCACCACCGAAGACCAGCCCGCCAGTCGACGTGCTCGGTTCTTCGTTGATGCAGACATACGTCTACATGCCTAGAGTACCAGTGAACGCCGCCCGCGCGCGGTACTCGTGCGCGATTACTTGTAGAACCCCTCGCGCAGATCGATGCCGTGCTCGAGCCACGCCTTCATCGCCGCGAGCATTCCGGTCCACCCCATGCAATTCCCGAAGGCGGCCCGTGCGCCCGGCTCGGTGGCCTTCCAGGCGCGCTCGGCGATGCGCACCTCGGTGCGCGAGCCGTCATCGACCGGAAGGAACTCGAACGTCACCTCGGTGTCGGCCGCATCGGCGATCGCATCGGCATCGCCGCCCCAGCGGATCACAATGCGATCATTCGGCACGGCCTCGACCGCCGTCACCGGGAATGCGCCCGGGAAGTCCGCGAAGTCCCACTGCACGGTCGCGCCTGTCTCGAGTCTCCCGACGGCGCCGCCGGTCGTGAAGTATCGACTGAGCACGGCAGGATCCGCCACCGCCTCGTACACCTCGGCCGGCGGCTTCGAGACGAACCCGAACACCGTGAATTCGAGTCGTTCAAGGGGGTGCGGATCATGCCCCGCGGATCCATCGCTCATGCCTCCATGGTACGACCGCACGGCCGAAACGCCCCCGGCTCTTTCGAGCCGGGGGCGTTTCGCGAGTCCGAGTGCCGACTACTCGAAGTCGATGTCGACGGTCCCGAGGCGATCCGCGCCGATCGCGGTGCGCAGCGACTCGATGAGCGCCTCGCCGACGGGAGCGTCCACCGAGAGCACCGACAGCGCCGTGCCGCCGCGCTCCTTGCGGGCGATCTGCATGCCCGCGATGTTCACTCCGGCGTTGCCGAGCAGGCTGCCGTAGATCGCGACGATGCCGGGGCGATCCTCGTAGCTGAACACGATGAGATGCTCGCTGATGGGCAGTTCGAGCTCGTAGCCGTTGATCTCGACGAGCTTCTCGATCTGCTTCGGGCCGGTGAGCGTGCCCGAGACGGACACCTTCGAGCCGTCGGCGGTGGTGCCGCGCAGCGTGATCACGTTGCGGAAGCCCTCGACGTTCGCGTCGGCAGAGAAGCGCACCTCGACATCGCGCTGCTCGGCGAGCAGCGGGGCGTTCACATACGAGACCGGCTCGCTGACGATCTTGCTGAACACGCCCTTGAGCGCCGCGAGCTTCAGCACCTCGGTGTTCTGGGTGCTGAGCTCGCCGTGCACCTCGACATCGAGCGAGGTGATCGCGCCGCCGGCGATGCCGGCGAAGATCTGGCCGAGCTTCTCGGTGAGCGGCAGGCCCGGCTTCACGTCTTCGCTGATGGTGCCGCCGGCCACGTTCACGGCATCGGGCACGAGTTCGCCGGCGAGGGCGAGTCGGACCGACTTCGCGACGGCGACGCCGGCCTTCTCCTGCGCCTCGTCCGTCGACGCGCCGAGATGCGGCGTCGCATTCACCCTCGCATGCCCGGTGAGCGAAGCATCGGCGGGCGGCTCCTGCTGGAAGACGTCGAGTGCGGCGCCGGCGATCTCGCCGGCGTCGAGCGCCGCCTGGAGCGCCTGCTCGTCGACAAGGCCGCCACGGGCGACGTTCACCACATATGCCGTCGGCTTCATGGCCTTCAGCTGCGCCTCGCCGATCATTCCGAGCGTCTCGGGCGTACGCGGCATGTGGATGGTGAGGAAGTCGGCGCGCGCGACGAGTTCGTCGAGGTCGACGAGCTCCGCGCCGATCTGCGCGGCGCGCGCAGCGGTGACGTAGGGATCGTACGCGATCAGCGACACACCGAAACCGCGCAGACGCTCCGCGACGAGCGCGCCGATGCGGCCGAGGCCGACGATGCCGACGGTCTTCTCGTACAGCTCGGTGCCGGTGAAGGCCGAACGCTTCCACTCCCCCGCCGAGATCGACGCGTGCGCACGCTGCAGGTGGCGCGCCAGTCCCAGGATGTGCGCGACGGTGAGCTCGGCCGCGCTGATGATGTTCGAAGTCGGCGCGTTCACGACCATGACGCCGGCCTGCGTCGCCGCCTTCACATCGACGTTGTCGAGGCCGACGCCCGCTCGGGCGATGACCTTCAGCTTCGGCGCCCAGCCGAGCGCCTCGGCGTCGACCTGGGTGGCCGAGCGCACGAGGATCGCGTCGGCGTTCGCGAGCGATTCGCGCAGCGCGTCGCGATCGGTGCCGTCGACATGAGCGACCTCGAAGTCGGGGCCGAGTGCGGCGATGGTGGCGGGTGAGAGTTGTTCAGCGATCAGTACGACAGGCGCAGGCAACGGTGATTCCTTCGGACAGCGCGGATAGAGGACGAACTCCGAGCGAGTTCTCGCAGAAGTCTACTCCCGTGCTCCGCACTCCGTGCGATCGCGCCCCTATGCGAAGAACGTGGACAGAGGTGCCAGCAATTCCATCTCGAGCTGCAGCAGCGCCACCGTGCCGAGCCCGGCGGCTAGGATCCACAATCGAACCTCCGCGGTGCGCGCGCGCGGGAACCACAGGCACCCGAGGCAGATGAGCACCGGCGCGGCCACCGCGCCGACGAGCCACGCCCAGCCGACGGGCGAGATGGACAGGCCGAGCTGCTCCCCGAGCTGCGGCAGGCCGGTGAGGTCGCCGATGGGGCGCACGAGCGCGAAGGCGTACATGAGGATGAGGATCACGCCGATCACCCACGGCACGAGTCTGCGGATCACAGCGCTCCCCACGAAACGGCGGCCGCGTCGGCCGCGGCCGACGACGCCGCACCGCCCAGCAGGAAGGGCAACGGCACCAGGACGATCGCCCCGACGATCAGCCAGATCATCAGGCCGCGGCCGCGGCCGCCGCGGTTCGCGCGCAGGGCGGCGATCATCCAGAGCGCGGGGGCGAGCGGGGCGAGCCAGTACAGCACGGTCTGCAGAACGGCCCCGACGGTGCCGGTGGTGAGGCTCAGCTGCGCGGCGGTCACGGTGACCATGTACTTCGCCCAGCTGAACCAGATCCAGAGATAGGCGAGATAGAGGCCCCCGAAGATGCCGAGCACGATGGTCATGGAGTTCGACAGCTGCTGCGGCGCATCCGCGGCTTCGGGTTCGGGCAGGGGTGCCGGTCGGGGTTCCGGTTCCCCGGCGATACGGTCCGCTCCGTCCGCATCGCCCTCGACCGTCCAACCCGTCGCGAGCGAGCTCGTGCGCGCGGCTCGGTCAGACTTTTTCGCCATGGCATCACCCTAACTTCATCGCGCTTGGAGAACTCCGGGAGGGTCCGACGCATGAGCGTGGCCACGAAGAATCGGCCGCTTCCGGCTGAGATCTCACCATCGGGCTGATCTTCGCCCGCGAATCATCAGCCGGACGCGCATTTCTCCGCCCGATGAGTGTCCCTCGCCGCCTTCGATCGGAGAATCAACCGGCTTTCATCCGGCCGAAGCCCGGCTCTCCGACCGCGTGGCCGACGCGCGGCGCATCGGCACATGCGGGATGCCGTCCTCGAGAAAGGTCGCCCCGTCGCGGACGAAGCCGAATGCGCCGTACCAGCGTTCGAGCGGCTCCTGGGCGTCGAGCACTTGGTCGAGCCCCGCACCCGTCTCCTCGCACAGCTCGAGACCGCGCAGCATGAGCGTGCGCGCGATGCCCGTCCCTCGATCGCTCCGGCGCACGGCCACACGGCCGATCCGCATCGCCGCCGCGTCGCGCAGGATGCGCAGGGTGGCGATCACATCGCCGCCGGCTTCGCCCCAGAGCATGAGCGCGTCGGATTCGAGGTCGCGACCGTCGAGCTCAGGGTACGCGCACTCCTGCTCGACGACGAAGACGTCGGTGCGCAGCCGCAGCACTCGGTACAGTGCGAGCGGGTTCATCTCCGAGATCGGGGCGGCATGGAACTCGACGGGCACGCCTCAAAATTAGCAGTCGATCCCCTCCGCCGCTCATCGGGCCGCGGAAGACGTCCACGCACTCGAGCGATACGGCGGAACGACGATGGCCCGGGGTGTCGAAACACCCCGGGCCATCGTCGTTCGGCAAGAACGGCTGAGAGAGAGCTCAGCGGGCGACGCTGCCGTCGACGTAGTCGCTGTCCTCCTGCTTCCAGGCGAAGAGCTTACGCAGCTCGACGCCGGTCTTCTCGATCGGGTGCTGCTCGCCCTTGGCGCGCAGCTCCCTGAACTCC
>JBDIAD010000040.1:0-8956 GCA_039812205.1 Leucobacter sp. | reverse complement strand
CCGGATGAGGTTGCCATCGGGATCGCTCACGACGAAGGTGCGGCCGAACACGTCATCGTGCGGCGCCTCGAGCACCGCGACTCCCTTGCTCTGCCATCGCGCGAATGTCGCGTCGATCGCCGCGCCGCCGCCCGGGATCATGAGTCCGATCTCGCTCGTGCGCGGAGTGCTCGGGGTCGCGTGCTCGTTCCGGCCGGTCCAGACGGCGAAGAGCGCGCCCGGCGCCACCTCGAAGGCGACGTAGCGCGGGCTCGTGAAAACGGGTTCGATCTCGAAGAGATCGCTGTAGAACGCGGTCGCCGCCTCGGCGTTCTGCACGTAGATCAGGAATAGATTCGGCGCGGGCATCTCGGCTCCTCTGCTGGTGGCTGACGGTCGGTCGCTTCCAGTAGAGCAGGTACCGCCGACAACGGGGAGGATCACACCGAATCGAGAGGGGCGCTGGGCGGATCGCGCGGAATCGGGCGAGGTGCCGCGCCGGATCGCGCGATCCACCCCCCCGAGAGTCGGCCGAGGCCGTCGCCGGCGGATCGACCCGGACCGGGCGGACCGGACCGGGTCGGACCCGGCCGAGCCGGGGCTCTAGATCACCGAACCCGTGTACTTCTCGCCCGGACCCTGGCCGGGGGCATCGGGAATCGCCGAGGCCTCGCGGAAGGCGAGCTGCACCGAGCGCAGACCATCGCGCAGGCTGCGCGCGTGCGAGTCGCTGATCTCTGGGGCGCCGGCCGTGATGAGGCCCGCGAGCGAGTTGATGAGTTTGCGCGCCTCGTCGAGATCGGTCTGATTCTCGGGATCGTCCGCGAGGCCGCACTTCACGGCGGCCGCGCTCAGCAGGTGCACCGCCGCGGTCGTGATGACCTCGACGGCGGAGACATCGGCGATATCGCGGGCCGCCTGCTGCGCATCATCGGTGGGAGGAACGCCGACGAGATCGTCGGACTCGGGGGAGGAGGTGTTCTCGCTCATGGATTCCTGTTCTGAGCGCCGGAGTCTCGGCGTCATCTTTACGATGTTCGGCGACTCTGCTAAGATTTCGTAGGTTCGCGATTTTCTCGTGAACCCGCAAGTGGAGTCACTCCCACCCGTCGCCGATATACAGGCTACCGGGTTGTTACCGCCCCGTCGTGCAGACGACAGCAATCAAAGGGCGAGAAGAAGTTGTGCGAGCAATCTCTTCCTCTACTTGCGAGATCCAATTGGATGAACCGCGACAAATAGAGGAGCTTGCGATCAGCGATCCCCGTACGAATGACAGAATCCGCGTCCCCGAAGTGCGTCTCGTCGGCCCCAGTGGCGAGCAAGTCGGTGTCGTGCCGATCGATACCGCACTGCGCCTGGCTGCCGAAGCGGATCTCGATCTCGTCGAAGTAGCCCCGAACTCGAAGCCGCCCGTGGCGAAGATCATGGATTACGGCAAATTCAAATACGAGGCTGCCCAGAAAGCGAAGGAAGCCCGTCGGAACCAGGCCAACACCGTGCTCAAAGAGGTGCGGTTCCGTTTGAAGATCGACAAGCACGACTACGAGACCAAGACCAAGCGAGCCGTGAGCTTCCTCGGTCAGGGCGACAAGGTCAAGGCGATGATCCAGTTCCGCGGCCGCGAGCAGTCGCGCCCCGAGCTCGGCGTGCGTCTGCTGCAGAAGTTCTCGGAGGACATCGCGGAATTCGGCGTCGTCGAGAGCAATCCGCGCATCGACGGCCGGAACATGGTGATGGTCATCGCTCCGCTCAAGAACAAGAGCGAGGCGAAGGCCGAGCAGAACGCTCGTCGCGCGGAGGAGAAAGCCCACCGCAAGGCCGAGAAGGCCGGCACCGAGGCCGAAGTCGGCGAATAGGACCAGGGCGCGCGGGGAGCATCGTCGTGCGCGCCGGATTTTCCGGGTTCGTCTCGAACCCGGTTCACGATGTGTTGATGGAAGTATCAAGGAGAAGAGATGCCCAAGCAGAAGACCCACTCGGGCGCCAAGAAGCGCTTCAAGGTGACCGGGAGCGGCAAGCTGATGAAGCAGCAGGCCGGCATGCGTCACAACCTCGAGGTGAAGGCCTCGAAGCGCAAGCGTCGTCTGAACGCTGAGCAGGTGCTGTCGGCCGGCGATGTGAAGCAGGCCAAGAAGCTGCTCGTTCGCTGATCGCACCCTCACCGAAGACTTAAGGAAGAACTGAAATGGCAAGAGTCAAGCGGGCCGTCAACGCCCACAAGAAGCGTCGCGTTATCCTCGAGCGCGCCGAGGGCTACCGCGGACAGCGTTCGCGTCTGTACCGCAAGGCCAAGGAGCAGGTCACTCACTCGCTCGTCTACGCGTACAACGACCGCCGCAAGAACAAGGGCAACTTCCGTCGCCTGTGGATCCAGCGCATCAATGCCGCGTCCCGCGCGAACGGCCTCACCTACAACCGCTTCATCCAGGGCCTCGCCCTGGCCGGCGTCGAGGTCGATCGCCGCATGCTCGCCGAGCTCGCGGTGAACGATCAGGCCGCATTCGCGACGCTGGTCGAGGTCGCGAAGAACGCCCTGCCCGAGGACACCTCGGCTCCGAAGGCCGCGTAAGCATCAACACCCGCGAAGGCCCCGTCGTGCATACGACGGGGCCTTCGTCGCGTTCGGGGGTGGATCGCGGCGCCCGTCCGATCGAACGGGCGCCGATCGCTAGGCTGGGGGAGTGATCGACAATCCCAAGAGCGCTGCGGTGAAGCGCGTGGCGGCCCTGATCCGCAAGAAGGATCGCCTCGTGCAGGGGCGCTTCGTCGTGGAGGGGCCGCAGGCCGTCCGAGAGCTGCTCGCGCACCGGGCCGACACCGCTGAGGCGGTCTACGCGACCACCGGGACGGAGGCCTGGCAGCACGAGATCGACGTGCTCGCCTCCGAGAACGGGGTCGCGATCGAGCGCGTCACCGACGCGGTGCTCGCTGCGATGTCCGACACGGTGCATCCGCAAGGGGTGATCGCGGTCGCCCGCATCGTCCGCCCGACGCTCGGAGACGCGCTGAACGGCGCGCGCCTCGTCGCGGTGCTGCACGAGGTGCGCGATCCCGGCAATGCGGGGGCGGTGCTGCGGGCCGCCGATGCCGCCGGCGCCGACGCGGTGGTGTTCTCGGGTGACAGCATCGACCCGTGGCACCCCAAAGTGGTGCGGGCGACGACCGGCTCCCTCTTCCACCTTCCGGTCGTCGCGGCGCACAGTCTCGAGGAGACGGTCGAGGCCGCGACCGCTGCGGGGCTCACCGCCGTCGCGGCCGATGTGCGCGGGGAGCTTCTGACAGACGCGGGGCAGGCGCGGCTGCTGTCGCAGCGCGTCGCGTGGGTGTTCGGCAACGAGGCGCGGGGGCTCGCCGATGCCGAGCGGGCACTCGCGGACACGGTGATCCGCCTCCCGATCTACGGGAAGGCCGAATCGCTGAACCTTGCGACCGCGGCGAGCGTCTGCCTGTATACGACCGCCTTCGCGCAGCGCGCGAGCTGACGGTCGCTCAGCCCTCCGCTCGCCGCAGCCGCGCGACGAGACCGTCATCGCCGGCGGCCCAGCACGCTCCGTCTGCCGCGGTGCGCACCGTGTTGAAGGCGCGTCCGAGCGAGCGCCAGTTCGCCCCCGCGTCCGTGCTGATCTCGCTGCCGCCCGGCCCGACCGAGACGATCGTGCCGGGTTCTCGGCGAAGCAGCACCGCGGCGGATCGATAGCCGTGCGGGGCGGGTGCATCGAGCAGCCGCCAATTCTCCCCGCCGTCACCGGTCATTGCGAGCGCCGGGCCCGCGCCCTCCTGATCGCCGTGATCGCCGCCGACGGCGATGCCGTGCCGCGCGTCCGTGAAGTCGAGCCCGAACACTCCGGCCATCGGTGCCGAGCGGATCGGGGTGTCGAATGCCTGCCAGTCGGTCGTGCCGCCCGCGGCTCGCAGCACGCGCGATACCGCCGCTCCGCCCGTACCGATCCGCACCGTCCCGTCGGTCGCGACGACGCAGCTGCCGCTCGCCGCGTAGGCACCCTCCCCGGGAAGCGCCGCGGGGGAGTCGTGGGCCGCGACCCGTGCCCAGCTGCGGCCGGCATCGTTCGAGGCGAGCAGCGTGAAGCGCCCGTCGATGGGATCCCCGACGGCGAGGCCGGCGGTCTCGCCGGTGAACGCGAGCCCGTCGAGGTAGATGCCGGGGTCTTCGGCCCGGTAGACGAGCGTCCACGACGATCCGCCGTCCTCCGTGCGGAAGAGCTGCGCGGCGCTCCCCGGGCCGGGAGCCAGCACCACCGCGACCGCCTCGTCGAAGGCGTGGATCGCGCGCAGCTCGAGTTCCTCGCCGGCGGCAGCGGGAACGGGCCGCGACGCGCTCCAGGTGTCGCCGCCATCGATCGAACGGTGCACCGAGCCGTCCATGCCCGCGAGCCAGATCACCCGCGCGTTCACGACGCAGAGCGCTCGGAAACGGCAGGTGGCCCCGATGTCGACGATGTTCCATTCGAAATGTTGCATCGCAGCCATCGGGGCCACCTTTCGCGCGTATCGACGCTAGCCCGCGGGCCAGACGTCCTCGTGGTTGTGGACCATGAGCCATCGATCCTCGACCCGCCGCCACGCGCTCGTGTTGCGTATGCGGATATCGGTCGCCTCCGCGTCGGCGAAGCGCACCGTGAGGCGGTGGCGCATGAGAGCGGTATCGCCCCAGATGCTCACGACCGGGTCGCTCGCGTCGAGGGCGAGCAGCTCCGGCTCGGGCGCGGAACCGGGGGTCGCCCGTTCGCGCAGCTCGAGCAGGTGCGGCACGCCGATCGCCAGCGCGTCGATCTCCGAATCCCAGAGCGTGACCTCGGGATGCATGAGCTCGGCGACCGCCCCCACGTTGCCCGCGAGGGTCTGGGCGTAGATCTCCTGCATCGCGAGGAACACGGCGTCCTCCGGTGAGCCGGCGACCGGCGGCTGCGCGGTCATCTAGACGAGGCCCTCCGACAGCGCATTGTGGGTGCCGAAGCGGTGCGCAGTGATCGAGACGGCCTGCTCGTGCAGATGCGGCAGCATCTCCACGCGTCCGGCCGCGACCACCGGGCCGCCGTAGATCGCGATATCGGGCTTGCCGCCGCTCGCCGCGTAGGTCGCGGCGATGACATCGGCGCGGGACTCCTCGGCGACGATGCGGATGCGGGCGCCGGCGTGAGGGCCCTGCACCGCGGCGAGGGCCTGGACGCGCGAGGCCCACGCGGCGTCGTCATCGAAGTGGATCGCGATGCCCGCGGCCTGCAGCGCACCGGTGACCGCCTGCGGCAGCGCGACCGGGGTGCTCACCTCGGGACGGGAGCCGGCCGCGAGGCCGGCCGCGACTGCGCGCAGCACCTTGACCGGATCGGCGTCGGCTGCCGCGCGGATGATCGCGCCGTAGGGGAGGTACCGCAGCACGTTGCGCTCGATGCCGAGCTGCGAGGCGTCGCGATTCACTCCGAACTCGGCGTCCCACGCCTCGGCATCGCTGCCCAGCGCGCCGCGCAGCCACTCGAGCTGCTCGCCGTCGATGCCCGACTGCTGCGCCGCGGTGATGAGCGGTGCCGCCGCCGCACGCGGTGCACGCGCGGCCGAGGAGACGGGGGCGTCTTCCCAGTCGACGAGACCGTGCAGGTAGTTCGGGCCGCCGGCCTTCGTGCCCGCGCCGATCGCCGACTTCTTCCAGCCGCCGAAGGGCTGACGGCGGACGATCGCGCCGGTGATGCCGCGGTTGACGTACAGGTTGCCGGCTTCGATGCGACTCAGCCAGAGCGCGAGCTCGCCGCGATCGAGCGAGTGCAGGCCGCTCGTGAGACCGTAATCGATCTCGTTGACCATGTCGATCGCCTCATCGAGGGTCTTCGCGGTCATGATGCCGAGGATCGGGCCGAAGTACTCCGTCAGGTGGTACTCGCTGCCGCGGCGCACGCCGTCGCGCACGCCCGGGCTCCAGAGCTTGTTCTTCCCCGAGGCATCCTTCGCGAGCGGGCTGTCGCTCTCGAGTTCGGACGGCTTGATCAGCCAGGTCTCGCCCTCGCCGAGCGTGGTGAGGCCGCGCAGCAGCTTGCCCTCGGGCGCCGCGATCACGGGGCCGACCTGCGTCTCGAGGCTCTCCGGCGTGCCCACGCGCAGCGAGCGCACCGCGTCGAGCAGCTGGCCGCGGAAGCGCTTGGAGGTCGCCACCGAGCCCACGAGGATCACGAGCGATGCCGCCGAGCACTTCTGACCGGCGTGGCCGAAGGCCGACAGCGCGACATCCTTCGCCGCGAGATCGAGATCCGCGTTCGGGGTCACGATGATGGCGTTCTTGCCGCTGGTCTCGGCGAGGATCGGCAGATCCTGGCGCAGGCCGCGGAAGGTCTCCGCGGTCTCGTACGCGCCGGTGAGGATCAGGCGATCCACCCGCGGATCGGACACGAGGGAGGAGCCCAGCGCGCGATCCGTGAACTGCACCATCTGCAGCACGTCGCGGGGGACACCCGCCTCCCACAGCGCCTCGACCATCACGGCGCCGGAGCGGGAGGACTGCGTCGCGGGCTTGATGATGACGGAGGAGCCGGCGGCGAGTGCCGCGAGCGTGCCGCCGGCGGGGATCGCCACCGGGAAGTTCCACGGCGGAATCACCGCGGTGAGCTTCTGGCGGACCACCCGGGCGCCGTCGACCTTCTCGAGCTCCTGCCCGAGCGTCGCGTAGAAGTGCGCGAAGTCGATCGCCTCGCTCACCTCGGGATCGCCCTGGTCGAGCGTCTTGCCCGTCTCGGAGCCCATGACCTCGAGGAGCTCGGCGCGGCGCGCCTCCATGCGCTCCCCGGCCTGGTGGAGGATGCGCGCGCGCTCATCGGCGCCGAGTGCGTGCCAGCCCTCCGCAGCCGCGATGCCCCGCTCGATGACCTCGTCGAGTGCGGCGCTGTCGGGAACGATCGAGGCCTCGCGCGTCGCCTTGCCCGCGTCGGAGGCGACCATGCGGTTCGCGATGGCGCGCCCCCAGGCGCGGTTGCCCGGCAGATCGGGGTCGGTGTCGGGCGTGTTGGTGAACCCGAGGTATCCGCCCTGGACTCGTGCGTCGACACGGGCATCCGCGCCGGCCTCATCGTAGTGATTGCGATCCTGCACGCGGTTCGACTTCGGGACCGAGTAGTTCGCAGGGTCGCCATCGGCGGTGATGGCCTCGAGATCCGCGAGCGACGCGCGGAAGCGCTCCTCCTCGCGGGCGAAGAGCTCGGTGCTGTTGTTGAGCTCGAAGACCGCCGACATGAAGTTCTCCTGGCTCGCGCCCTCCTCGAGGCGGCGGATCAGGTAGGCGATCGCGACGTCGAACTCGCCCGGGTGCACGACCGGTGTGTAGAGGAGCAGGTGCCCGACCTCGCGGCGGACCGCCTCGGCCTGGCCGGTGGCCATGCCGAGCAGCATCTCGAACTCGATGCCGTCCTGCGCGCCGCGAGCCTTGGCGAGCAGCCACGCGAGAGCGACGTCGAACAGGTTGTGCCCCGCGATGCCGATGCGCACGTTCTTCACGCGCTCGGCGTCGAGCGCGTAGTCGAGCACCGCCTTGTACGAGGTGTCGCTCGCCTGCTTCGAACCCCAGGTCGCCGCGGGCCAGCCGTGGATGGCGGCGTCGACGAGCTCCATGGGCAGGTTCGCGCCCTTCACCACGCGGACCTTGATCGGGGCCCCGCCGCGGGCGACGCGCGCCGCAGACCATTCCTGCAGGTGCATCATGGCGCCGAGGGCGTCGGGCAGATACGCCTGGAGCACGATGCCGGCCTCGAGCTGGAGGAACTCGGGGCGGTCGAGGATGTTCGTGAACACCGCGAGGGTGAGGTCGAGGTCCTTGTACTCCTCCATGTCCAGGTTGATGAACTTCTTCGGGCTCGCCGCGTTCGCGCGCTCGAAGAGGGGGAGGAGCTGACGCTCGATGTGCTGCACGGCCTCGTCGAAGGCCCAGTGGTTGTGCGGTGCGACGGTCGATGAGACCTTGATCGAGACGTAGTCGACATCGGGGCGCGCGAGGAGGGCCTCGGTGCCGGCGAGGCGGCGCTCGGCCTCCTCCTCGCCGAGGATCGCCTCGCCGAGCAGGTTGATGTTCAGGCGGACGCCGTCGCGCTTGATCTTCTCGATCGCGGGCCCGAGCTTCGCGTCGCTCGCATCGATGATGAGGTGGCTCACCATCTGGCGCAGCACCTTGCGCGCGATCGGCACGACGACGCCGGGCAGCGGCTTCGCGAACGCGCCGCCGAGGCCGATGGCGCCGCGCATCGGCGCGGGGAGGAACCCGGGAGTGAGCGGCACGAGCTCCTTCAGCTTCTTCGCTGCCACGTTCAGGTCTTCCGGGCGAACAACGCCGTCGACGAATCCGACCGTGAAATCCAGGCCGTTGGGATCGCGCAGCACGCCGGCGAGGCGGGCGGCAGAGGCGTCGGCGGGGATTTGCGCGGCCTCGGAAAGCCAGCGGCGAACAAGTGAAATTGCGTCCTCAGCGAGGGCTTGAGGGCGGATCTGTGCGGACTCGGGCACGGCACTCCTTTGGTCTAGCCACAATCGTTCGATTGTGCATAGTCTCGCCGTCATCAATTGTGAAGTAAAGCGCGCGTTTCTAAGGGATAAGATTTAGTCGCACTTAATTGTGGATCGCGCGTTCGCGCAACGAGCCCGGAGGACGATCGTGCTGGAAATGAAACGTCTGCGTCTGCTGTGGGAACTCCATAAGCGGGGCACCATCACCGCTGTGGCCGCGGCGTTGAATTACAGTCCGGGAGCCGTCTCCCAGCAGCTGAGCATTCTCGAGGCCGAGGCCGGAACGCCGCTCCTGCGGAAGTCGGGGCGGACCCTCGAATTCACGGCATCCGGCGAAGCGCTCGTCGCGGAGGTGGAGGAGCTGCTCGCCGGGCTCGAGCGCGCGGAAGCGGCGCTGCACCGCACCGGGGCCGAGGTCTCGGGCACGATCCGGGTGACGGTGTTCCAGACGGCGATGCTCGCGATCGTTCCGGGAGCCCTC